>CAZADU010000257.1:0-2138 GCA_964483945.1 uncultured bacterium | reverse complement strand
CCACCGTGAGCAGCGGCGTGTCGGCACCCACGTACTGGCCCTCGACCACGTTTCGCTCGAGTACGGTGCCGGTGACCGGGGAGCGCAGCGCAATCTGCGAGGACGCCGTGCGCTCACGATCGAGGCGTGCCAGCTCCTCGTCGGGCACGCCCAAGAGCTTGAGCCGCGTGTGCGCGGAAGCGTGCGAGCCGGCGTCATGAGAGGTTTTGGAGCCTTCGGCGCCTCCGGCGCCGGGGGCGCCCTGCGTGATCAGGTACTCCTGCTCGGTCTGGTAGAGCTCGGGACTGTAGATCGACAACATCGGCTGGCCCGCGGTCACGATCTCGCCGGTGCGGTTCACCTGCACATCTTTGACCCAGCCCGCGACACGCAACTGCACGCGGCGAAGCCGCGACTCGTCGGGTGCCACGAACCCCACCAGCGGCGAACCGTCGCCGAGCGCGCCGCGTGTGACGATGGCGGTGCGCACGCCAATCAGCTGCGTGCGCGTGGACGCGATCTGCACCGGGGCCAGCCCCGGCACGTCGCTCTCGTGGCCCGTGTGCAACGTGGTCGACGTGGGCACCGGTTCGAGTTTCATGTTGCAGATCGGGCAATCACCCGGCTTGTCACTCGTGTAGCTCGGGTGCATCGGGCAGTGATAGAGCGCCGCCTGCGCGCCCTGCGACGACGGCTGCCCCAGTTGCACACGCCACGTCACGAAGCTGGCGATCGAAACGAGCGCCAGCAGCGTGAGGCCGCCGAACAGCACCCAGCGGACGATGTTCATGAACGGTGCGCCCGGTGGGGGCTCGTGCACGGAGGGCCCGGGCGTTCCTCCCGGGCCGGACGACGGGATGTTCGTGCTCATGGCTTCCTCCGCGAAGGGTCAGCGGCCGGCAGTTCCACGCCGACCAGGGCCGGGCGCGCGCTCATGACGAGCAGGCGCGCGAGTGTGACGGCGAGGTCCTCGCGCGTGCGCAAAGCCTCAAGTTCCTCGGTGTAGCTGGCATGCGCGGCGTCGAGCACGCCGGCCAGGTCGGTGGAGCCCGCCTCGTACGCACTCCACGAGGCCGCGAGCGCGCGGCGTTGCGCGACCAGCACGGTGTCGGCGAACAGCGTGACCGCGCGCTGGTCGGCGCGAGCCCGGGCGCGCAGTGCTTCGAGCTCGGCGCCGATCGCAAGTGATTCGGCGCGCTTCTCGGCCGCGGCAGCGTCGGCCATCGCACTCATCTCGGCCGCCTCGGCACCCTGACGGCCGTCGTTGCCGATCGGCAGCATGATGCCCACACCGGCGCTCCACATGTTGTCCTGCATGACCGCACCGCTCTCAAGATCCTCGCGGAACCCGTACGACGCTCGCACGGTCAGCTCGGGCCAACCCATGCGGTTCATGGCCAGCACCGACGTGCGTCGCGCGGCCTCACGTTCGCCGGCGGCCCGCACGCGCGGGTGTGTCTCGCTGAGCCCGGCCCACGCCGCATCGCCCTCGGGTGCGAGCCGGCCGGCCGGCGGGTCGAGCGGCTCCGCCGTGCCGCCGGGAGTGCGTCCGCGCAGAGCGCCCAGCCGCGCACGCGCCGCGCGTTCCTCGGCATCGAAGCGCACCGCGTCGGAGGTAACGCGCGCGCGTTCGGCCTCGGCGCGCAGCAGGTCATCGAGCCGCCCGCGGCCCGACTCGTAGCGGGCGCGCCCCGCCGCCACCATGCGATTCATGACCTCGAAGTGTTCACGCGCCGCCTCGGCGCGCTCGCCCGCCGACCAGGCGGCGGCATACGCATCCCACGCCATGCCGAGTCGCTCGAAGCGCATGGCTTCGGCCGAGGCATCCGCCGCGCCCGCGTCGCGCTGTGCCGCACGGCGCGAGAGGCCCCGTGCGCCGAAGATGTCGAGGCGCTGCTCGAGCCCCACCACCTTCATGGTCATCGGGTCCATGTCGAACTGCCCCGAGATCGGCACGTTCTCGAGCATGAGGTCCAGCATGGGCGCGTCCCAGGCCCCCGCGCGCACCGCGCGAGAGCGTGCGGCCCGCGCCATGTCACGGTGCGAGACCAGCGTGGGGTCGGCCGCGTCCACCTCGGCCAGCACCTGTGTCAGGCCGAGCGCATGCGCGCGCGGCGTGGCGGTGCCGCCGGTGAACAAGAGCGCGAGCGCGAGCAGGA
>CAZADU010000256.1:0-6476 GCA_964483945.1 uncultured bacterium | reverse complement strand
GCGGCGAGGGCGATCAGGGTGATACAGAACTTGCGGTTCAATGGGCCTCCTCCATGAGTGTGGGGCGCCACGGGTGCTGCGCGCCCCGGTGAGACAACGTGAACAGTAGCCAGACTCGCGGGCCGGTGTCAAGGCCGCGATGCGCGGGCGCGATGCAGGAGGCGCGGGTGGTCCTGCACGCATGCCGCAGGCCCACGCGCGCTTGCGGCCACCGTCGCACGCGCACAAGATACCGGCACGAGGGTGCCCAACTGGAGGAGCCATGACCGTGATCCCGCCCGACGATCCCGCGACCCGCCTGTTCCTCAGGCACTGCCTCGCCACGCTCGCCTATCGCGCCGGCAAGACGGTGCGCGGCACTCCTGCGGCATTCGGCGAGTACCGCGCCGATGCCTCCTCGCCTCGCGTGCTGGAGATCCTCGCGCACATGGGCGACCTGATGGACTGGCTGCTCACGCAGGCGCAAGGGAACACGCGCTGGAACAACGCGACCCCGCTCGCATGGGACGACGAGATCTCGCGCTTCCATCATTCATTGGGCGCGCTCGATGCGTACCTGGCCTCGGGTGCGCCACTTGGCTACGAACCCGGGCGCATGTTCCAGGGCGGCATCGCCGACGCGCTCACGCACACCGGGCAGCTCGCCATGTTGCGGCGGCTCTCGGGCTACAAGATGAAGGGCGAGAGCTACAACCGCGCCGATATCGAGGCCGGACGGGTCGGGCCCGAGCAGGTGCCGCCCGACCCGCGCGCCGAGTTCGACTGAGGCTCACGATGGCGCGCTTCCCGGTCCGATTGCTCGTCGCGGCGGTCATCGCCGTCGTAATGGTGCTGGCGAGCGGATGGCTGGAGCGCATGCTCGACCGGCGCACCGCACGCGGTGAGGCGGGGCTGTCGTCAGGCGAGGGCGACCCTCAGTTGCGGGCCGCTTTCGAGGCGGCGCAGCCCACCGGCGTCGCCCTGGCAAGTGTCGCCGGGCGGTTCGTGGACACCACGGGCCGCGAACGTGCACTCGGCTCGTGGGTGGGCGAGCCCTTCGTGCTGAGTCTGGTGTACACGCGCTGCACCAGCGTGTGTCCGCGCACGATCGCCGAACTCCGTGCGCTTGAGCGAGACTCGCAGCGGAGCACGCCCGCGCGGTTCGTGCTGGTCTCACTTGACCCGGAGCACGACCTCCCCGACACGCTGCGCGCGTTCGCCGAGAAGCACGCGCTGGACCCCGCGCGTTGGACGCTGCTCACGCCCGAGCCCGAAGCACTCGCCAACCTGGCCTCGGCGCTGGGTGTGGCGTGGGGACCGGACGCAGCCGGCGGCGTCATGCACTCGGCGGTCATCGCGATCGTGGATTCCTTGGGCGACGTGCGCTCGCGCCACGTCGGGCTAGGTATGCCCGCGCCGAAGCTGCTCGCCGAGTGGAACGCCGCGAGCGGCCACGCGCGACCGCCTGCGCCAGCGGACTGAGGCTACCGCACGGCGGGCAACAGCCGCTCGATCGCGTCCCGGATCTCGTCACTCTCGGGCGTCGTGGACGAGCCGAAGCGGGCCAACACGCGGCCGTCGGGGCCGATCACGAACTTGTTGAAGTTCCAGCTGATGTCACCTGGGAATGCCGAGTCCTTCGTCAGCCACGCATAAAGCGGCGCGATTTTCTTTCCCTTCACGTTGATCTTCTCGAACATCGGGAACGTGACCGCGAAGCGCGTGCTACAGAACGCCTGGATCTCGGCGTTGGTGCCCGGCTCTTGACCCATGAAGTCATTCGTCGGGAATCCCAGCACCTGGAAGCCCCGCTCGCGGTACTCGCGGTGGATCGCCTCGAGACCCTCGTACTGCGGCGTGAATCCGCAGCGCGAGGCGGTGTTGACGACGAGCAGCACCTCGCCCTTGAACGCGGACAGCGCCTGGTCGTGCCCATCGATGGTGCGCACGGTGAAATCGTGAAACGTGGTGGTGGACACGGGGCGTGCTCCGGGGGCGGTGCTCGCGCGCGGTGCGGCGAGGCAGAAAGCGGGAACGGCGAGCATGAGTAGGATCATCGGGCCGCGATGACGCAAGGGGGACCTCCGAATAGATGACGGCCATTGGATGCGGCAGCAGGCCGGGCGGAGCGCGAGAAGATCAGGTCACGGCTCTGTGAAAACGGCGCACATGCTGCACAGGCGATTGAACGCCTGGTAGCCCGTCAGCTCGACCTCGGGGGACCGGTAGCCCTCGCGCGCTGGTTCCTCGCTCATGAGGTCCGTGGACAGGTACTTCTTGTTGCTGTCCGCGAACACGGTGACGACCACGGCATCGGCACCGAGTTCCTCCTGCACCTCGAGTGCGCCAAGGAAGTTGGCCCCCGACGAGATGCCCACGGCGAGCCCGAGCGACGCCGCCAGCTTTTGCGCCATCAGAATGGCGTCGCCATCCGAGACGGCGACCACGCGGTCAAGCTCCTGCAAATGCAAGAGCGCGGGCACGAACTCGTCGGAGATGCCCTGGATGCGGTGCTTGCCCACCTTGTGGCCCGTCGTGAGCGTGGGGGACTCCGCAGGCTCCACTGGGTGCACGCGCACGGTGGGCTTGAGACGCGTGAGCCGGCGACCGACGCCCATCACCGTGCCGCCGGTGCCCACGCCCGCCACGAACGCGTCCGGCTGCAGCCCCGCCTGCTTCAACTGCCACCAGATCTCGGGCCCGGTCGTGTGCTCGTGCGCCTCGATGTTCGCCTCGTTCGCGAACTGCCGGGGCAGGAACACGTGCGGCTGGCTCGCGGCGAGTTGCTCGGCCATTTGGATGCTGCCGACGAAGCCGCCCTGTGCGTGACTCACGGGCACCACCTTGGCGCCGAACGCGCGAATCAGGTCCACGCGCTCGCGGCTCATCCAGTCGGGCATGAAGATCGTGACCGGGTGACCGAGCGCGCGGCCCACGGCCGCGAGCGAGATGCCGGTGTTGCCGCTGGTCGCCTCGGCGATCGTGTCACCAGGATGAATCTGGTGGCTGGCGTAAGCGCTGCGCAGGATGTGCAGCGCCATGCGGTCCTTGATGCTGCCGGTGAGGTTGAAGTTCTCGGCCTTGGCATACAGCACGCGTGTGCGGCCGCGGAATTGGAACTCGATCGCGAGCAGCGGCGTGTTGCCGATCATGCGACCGAGTGACCGCATGCGTTGCTCGGTGGGCGTATGGGTGATGACGGGCAGGCTCATTGGGCTCCCGAGATGAGTGCGACGGGCGCAACGGGCAATCACTTCTCGAGGCTACGCAGTGGCGGGGCCCCACCGCAATGCGCCGAAGGTCTCATGAGAGGGGCGGCTCGCCGGGGTGGTGCACGCCTCGGGAGGGCCCGAGCCGCCCGCATCGTGTCGTGGGCTGCTCCCCATCGGCAGCGCTCCAGCGCAGGGCCAGCACCTGACTCTTGACACTCGGCGGAGCCGCCGTGACTCTCGCGGTCCACCCCGGCATCAGGCGCATCGCGGTCGGGACACGCAGGCCACGCACTTCGAGAAGAGATCATGCTGAGCCACCCCCGGCGGTCACTCCTTAGAGCACTCGCAATCGCAGGGCTCCTCGTCGTGGCCTCGGTTGTGCACGGCGCGCCGCAGCTGGGCGTGCCGAACGAGAATCCAGCCGAGGCCGAGGTGCGGCTCGTCAGCGAGCTGTTGGCCCCGGTCAGTCTCGCCAGTCATGCCCGAGACTCCCTGTCCCGGCTCGCCGATCGCGCCACCGGCAGCCAGCGGGACGTGATCGAGGAGCAGATCTGGCAGCGTCACCTCGAGGTCCAGACCGGGCTCATCGCCACCGCCACGCGCCTGCAGAAGCTGAAGCAGAAGGGGTCCGGCGCACCGCAGGCCAGCCACCTGCTCGATGAAGCGGTGAAGGCGGGCTGGCCCCGCTACGTGGCGCAGCTCGAGCGGCGCACGATGCGGATCCAGTCCATGGCCGAGGAGGGGGACGCCAGCACGGGGGGCCAGCGGTTGGCCTTCGAGGCCCAGGTCAGCGCGTTCGTCGAGCGGACCGTGAGCATGTACCAGGATCTGGTGGACGCGATCCTCGCACTGGAACGGCTCGGTGTGGACGTCGCGCAGCAGCGGGACTGGGCGATCAGACGGCTCATCGTCGCGGCCGGACAGACGGGTGCGCGGCTGACGGTGCTGGATCGCGAGCGAGCGCTCGGCACGGCCCGCGTGCAGCGCGTCCCGGACGACGCGGCCGCACGTGTCGACCTGGATGCCGTCGAACTCGGCATGAATCGCGCTGTGGCGACCTTCGAGGCGGAGATCTCGCTGCTGTCGCGGCTCGGGCAGGACGTGACGCCGCTCAAGGTGAAGCTCATCCTCATCACCGGGAAACTGACGTCCGCGGCGCTCGAGCCGCGAGTGATCGCGGGCCTGCTGCGACACGCCCAGCAGCAATTCGTCGAGACGCTCTCCGACCATCTGCCCCGTTGGGTGTTCCAGGGGCTGGTGCTCGTCGCCATCTTCATGGCGTTCCGGCTGCTGGCCAGCACGACGCGAAAGGCGACGCGCAAGCTCGTCCAGCGGGCCGAGCTCTCGCAGCTCATGCGCGATACCCTCGCGGGCTGGTCGTCCAAGCTGGTGATGATGATCGGCGTGGTCGTTCTGCTGCGGCAGCTCGGTTTTCAGGTCGGGCCCATGCTGGCGGGCGTCGGCATCGCGGGCGTCGTCATCGGTTTCGCGCTGCAGGACACGCTCTCCAACTTCGCCGCGGGCGCGATGATCCTGGCCTACCAGCCGTTCGACGTCGGCGACACCATCGGGGCCGCGGGCGTGGAGGGCAGGGTCCAGAAGATGACCCTGGTGGCCACCACGATCCTGACCCTCGACAACCAGATGCTCATCGTCCCCAACAAGAAGGTGTGGGGCGACGTGATCCGGAACATCACGGCTCAGGAAACACGGCGAGTCGACCTGATGTTCGCCGTCGCGTATGAATCCAACGTCGACCACGTCGAGCGCGTGCTGCAAGGCATCGTGGACGCCGACTCGCGCGTGCTGAGGGACCCCGTACCGCTGGTCAAGCTGCATCAGCTCGGAGAGTCGTCGGTCAACTTCGTTGTGCGCATCTGGACGGCCCAGGAGCACTATTGGGACGTTTACTGGGACACGACGCGTGCGGTGAAGCTGGCATTCGACCGGGAACGGATCGAGATCCCATACCCGCAACGCGAGTTGCACGTGAGCATGCAGCGTCCCGGCGAACAGACGGGCGGAGGCGACGCGGACATCGCGCGCCCGGTCGGGCCTCCTCGCGCCTGAGTGCTTCGAGGCAGGCGGAAGCCGAACCGAGCGTGGCCATTCTCGTCGAGGAGCCTACGACATGAGTCCACTGGCCACGCGGCTTCGCGGATTCGGACCTGTCGGGATCCTCTCCTGGCTCGTCATCCTCCTCGGCAACGGCCTGTTCGCCCCGCTGAGCGCGTTGCTCGTGCTCGCCTGGGCCCGGTGGTCCGAGACGCCGTGGCGTGAGCTGGGCTTCGTGCGTCCGCGCAGTTGGCTGCGGACCGTCGCGACCGGCGTGGTCGCTGGAGTCGCGCTCAAGCTGTTCATGAAGTCCGTCGCGATGCCGCTCCTGGGCTCGGATCCGGTGAATCAGGCCTACCACTACCTCGCCGGGAACACCGCCGCTATCCCCGGCATGCTGTTCTCCGTCGTGGTGGGGGCGGGCTTCGGTGAGGAGACCCTGTACCGGGGGTTCTTCTTCGAGCGGCTCACCAAGCTGCTCGGGTCGAGCCGGGGTGCGATGACCGCGATCGTGCTGCTCACCTCGAGCCTGTTCGCGGTGGTTCACTACCCCGTGCAAGGACTGGCCGGCACGCAGCAGGCCTTCGTCGTGGGCCTCGTCCTTGGCACGCTGTACGCGTTCACCCGGCAGCTCTGGCTGCCCATCGTCATTCACGCGGCGTTCGACATGACGGCCGTGGCGATCATCTACTGGGATCTCGAGCGCGAAGTGGCCGGGTGGTTCTTCCGTTGATGTAGGCCGGGTGCATCAGACGCAACGAGGTCGGCGAAACTCGCTGGCTGATGTAGATTCCGGCGATGCCACTCACCCCCGGTACTCGGCTGGGTCCCTACGAGATCGTCGGTCCGCTCGGCGCGGGCGGTATGGGCGAGGTCTACCGCGCGCGCGACTCTCGGCTCGGGCGCGACGTCGCCATCAAGGCGCTTCCGGCCGCCTTCGCGCGCGATCCCGAGCGCCTGGCGCGCTTCGAGCGTGAAGCACAGACGCTCGCGTCGCTTTCGCACCCCAACATCGCCACCATCCACGGCCTCGAGGATCAGGACGGACTGCCGCACCTGGTGCTGGAACTGGTCGAGGGGGAGTCACTCGCAGCCCGGCTCGCGCGCGGACCTCTGCCCACGCGCGAAGCACTGGCGATCAGCGTACAGATCGCCGCCGCGATCGAGGCGGCGCACGAGCGCGGCGTGGTGCATCGCGACTTGAAGCCCGGCAACGTCATGATCACGCCG
>CAZADU010000255.1:0-3353 GCA_964483945.1 uncultured bacterium | reverse complement strand
AGATGCAGCGCGCGATGGCACGTCAGGCCGAGGCCGAGCGCGAGCGCCGCGCCAAGATCATCGCCGCCGAGGGCGAGTACCAGGCGGCCACGCGGCTCACCGAGGCGGCCGCGATCATCGGGCGCGAGCCGGCAGCCTTGCAGTTGCGCTACCTGCAGACGCTCGCCGAGATCGCCACCGAGAACAACAGCACCACCATCTTCCCGGTGCCGATCGACCTGCTCAAGGCGCTCACTGGCGCACTGGAACGGAAGGGCTGACCACGCCCATCACGGCGGATGGGCCCGGCGTGCTCGCGCGCATGACATTCCGCCTGCCTCTACCTTGCACGGCGGCGCAGGCGTTCGAGTGGCACGAGCGAGACGGCGCATTCGAGCGGCTTTCGCCGCCGTGGCGAAGCGTGCGCGTGGTGGAGCGCTCCGGTGGCATCCGCGACGGCGCGCGCGTCACACTCGACCTGGGGCCGCCCGCCGGGCGCTGGCGTCTCGAGCACCACGATTATGTGGCCGGACGCGAGTTCCACGATCGCCAGCTCTCGGGACCGTTCGCGGCTTACGCGCACGCGCACCGGTTCCACGATACGCCGCAGGGCGGTGTGTTGGAAGACACGATCGAGTGGCGGCTCCCGGGCGGCGCGCTCGGCGCGCTCGGCGACGGTCTCGTGCGCGACGAGTTCGCGCGGCTGTTCGCGTGGCGCCACGCCGTGACACGTGCGGATCTTGAACGCGCCTCAACGCGCAGCGGCCGGCCGCTCACCGTCGGCGTGACGGGTGCCTCCGGCTTCCTCGGCCGCCAGCTGTGCGCGTACCTCACCACGCAAGGTCATCGTGTCGTGCGCTTCGTGCGCGGGCGTCCCGCGGCCCCCGACGAGGTGGCGTGGGACCCCGCACGCGGCCAGCTCGACGCGGAGCCACTCGCCGCACTCGACGCCATCGTGCACCTGGCGGGAGCCGGGATCGCGGACGCGCCGTGGACTCCCGCTCGCAGACAGGAGCTGGTCGAGAGCCGTGTCGCCTCCACCGCGCTGCTCGCGCGCCATCTTGCCGAGGGCGCCGGGCCGCGCGTGCTGGTGAGCACGTCGGCCGTGGGCTGGTACGGCGACCGCGGAGACGACTGGCTTGACGAGTCCAGCAGCCCCGGTCGCGGATTCCTCGCCGAGCTGGGGCGGCGCTGGGAAGATGCCGCCTCGCCCGCGGCGCGAGCCGGCGTGCGTGTGGCGCATCCGCGCATTGGCATCGTGCTGTGGCCTAAGGGTGGCGCGCTCGACAAGCTGGCGCTGCCGTTTGTCTTTGGAGCCGGCGGCCCGCTGGGCAGCGGCGGTGCATGGTGGAGCTGGGTGGGGCTTCACGACTTGCTGGAGATGCTGTTGTTCGCGATCGAGAGTCCCGCGCTCTCGGGACCGTTCAACGCCGTCGCACCGTATCCCGCGCGCCAGGCGGAGATCTCGCGAGCGCTGGGTCGCGCGCTCTCGCGCCCGAGCTGGCTGCCCGCGCCGGCGTTCGCGCTGCGCGCGATACTCGGCCGCGAGAGGGCGGACGAGATGCTGTTGTCGAGCCAGCGTGTGCGCCCGGCCGTGCTCGAACGCGCCGGCTTTCGCTGGCGCGACACCGATATCGAGTCGCTGCTCGCGCGGCTCTACGGCGTGCCGCGCGCCGGGGTGGCGATCTGAACCTGCCTGCGCTGCGGTTCGAAGCGGTGGTGAAGGAGTTCGCGCTCGGCGAGGCGCGCGTGCGTGCGCTCGATGGACTCACGCTGGAATTCGCGCCGGCCACGTTCACCGCGATCGTGGGGCGGAGCGGCTCGGGCAAGAGCACGCTGCTCAATCTCGCCGCGGGACTCGACCGACCCACGTCGGGCGAGGTGTTCCTTGCCGGGCAGCCGCTGTCGCGACTGGGTGACGACGCCGTCACGCAACTGCGGCGCGAACGCGTGGGTGTGGTCTACCAGTTCTTCCACTTGCTGCCCACGCTCGAAGTGCGGGAGAACGTGGCGCTGCCGCTGCTGCTGCAGGGCGTGCCCGAGTCGCAGGCCCTGGCGCGTGCCGAAGCGCTGCTGGCCGAGGTCGGGCTCGAGCCGCGCTCGCGCGCCCGCCCGCACACGCTCTCGGGCGGAGAGCTCCAGCGCGCCGCGCTGGCTCGCGCGCTGGTGCACGAGCCCGCGCTGGTCCTGGCCGACGAGCCCACCGGTAATCTCGACACGCGGGCGGCCGCACAGGTGGTCGGCCTGCTCGCCTCGCTGGTGCGCCGCCGTGGCGCCACGCTGGTGCTCGTCACGCACAGCGCCGAGGCCTCGGGCGCGGCCGACCGCGTGGTCACACTCTCCGACGGACGCGTCACGCACGACGCGCCCGCCACACGGGCGGGCTGACACTTGAGTGCGGTGTTTCGCTGGCTGGTGCTGCGCCGGCTCACGCGCGAGTGGCGCCGCGCGGCACTCACCGTGCTGGGTGTGGCACTCGGCGTGTCGGTGTTCGTGGCCATCCGGCTCGCGAGTGGTTCGTCGCTGGCTTCGTTCACCGAGACGGTGGACGCGGTACGCGGCCGCGCCGAGCTGCAAGTGTCGGCCACGGGGGACGGATTCGACGAGCGGCTCTACGCGCGCATTCGACGTGAGCCGGGAGTCACGGGCGCAGCACCCCTGGTGGAGGTGCACGCGCTCGCGGCGGCGGGTGACCGGCGTGCTGAACCGGCGGCGGACGCGGTGGACCCGGGCGAGCGCGCGGGTTTTGGTGAGACGCTGCTGCTGCTCGGGCTGGACCCCTTCGCTGAGCGTCCGTTCGGCCGGCTCGCGGGTCCCGGCGACCCCGAAGCCGAGGCCGCCGGGTTGGAGCTGCTCGCGAGCCCCGCGACGGTCATGGTGACGCGCGCGTTCGCCGAGCGCGCCGGGCTCGCCACGGGCGACACCGTGACGTTGCTCGCCTCGGGCGCGCCCGTGGCGCTGCGCATCGTCGCACTCCTCGACCGCGAGGAGCTGCAGCAGGTCATGGGCGGCAACCTGGCACTCGCCGACCTCGCGACGGTGCAGGAACTGTTCGCTCGCGAGGGCCGGCTGGACCGCGTGGACTTGATGGTGGAGCCCGGCGCGCGCGACCGTGTGCAGCGCTCGCTCGCCGCCTGGCTGCCGGTGACCGCGCGGGCCGAGTCGCCGCGCGCGCGCACGAAGCAGGTCGAGAACCTGGTGAGGGCGTTCTCGCTCAACCTGCTGGCGCTGTCGTTCATCGCGGTGTTCGTGAGCACGTTCCTGATCTTCAACGCCGTGGCACTGGCCGTGGTGCGGCAGCGGCGCGACATCGGCGTGTGGCGCGCACTCGGGCTCACGCGCGGCCAGGTGCTGGTGTTGTTCCTGGGCGAGGG
>CAZADU010000254.1:0-9790 GCA_964483945.1 uncultured bacterium | reverse complement strand
AGCAACTGCTCGATGACCACATCCTGGCCGACGATGGCCTTGCGCAGCTCGGTCGTGATGCGTTCACGCGCCTGGTTCAATCGCTCGACGGCCTGGAGGTCGGATGCCGGTGCGGACACGGGGTGCCTTTCGCAGGTGGGCCGGTGGCGCGGCCGGTGCCCGGAGGCGAGGCGACCGCAGCGGACGTCATGAAGAGCCGCGAGCCTACAAGTGGCCCGGGACCGCGGCAATGCAGCCGCGCCGGGTGCGGCGATGCGAGCGACGGACGGGGCCCGATCAGGGCATCACGACCGTAGGGAGGGTTCACGGCAAAGAGCGCCGGGCGCCAGGGAGCGCATCGGATCGAGGCCTGCGAAGGCCATCGCTCACAAAGCTGCTCACCCGGCGGCCCAGGCGCATTCCGATGTCGCGGTGTGCGCCGGCCACCCGCGACGCGGGGCGGGCCGTGCGCGCCTCCGAGCCGCGTGCGCCAGGAACGCGGCCCGTGCAGAACAAGGGGGAGTGAGTATCGGTGCCCACCCCGGAGGAGTCGAGCTGATTCGCGGGGTGGAGCGAAGATTCACAACTATAGCGCAGGGTGGCGAACATCGTGCGAAACACGGCAGAAACCACAGTCGGGTGGCACTCTGTGCTGGCCGGAATGACTTTCAGCGAATCGGCAGCAGCGGGTTCGGGCTTGCCGGTGTCCCGCCGCAGCCTCGGCGTCAGGCTGGTGGGGAGCAGCTGAAAACGAGTCAGTGTCGCGCGAGCCTCGCCACGCGCACGCGCGTGCGCTCGCCTTCCAGTTCCGCCCACGCAGCCCATGCCGTACCCGTGCCTTGCGCGGCCACGGCGCCACTGCGCACGCCGCTGCCCAGGTAAAGCCACGGCGTGAGCGCACCGTCGGGTTCGAGCCGGCGCACGGCGAGCACTCTGCGCGCGGGCCCGCCCACCGCCTTGCCGATCGCGGCCACCAGCGTGCCGCGGTCGAGCCGCGCGAGCATCGGGCGGCTCGCGTCCAGCAGGCTGTCGGCGATCGCGCGCTTGGGGCCCGCGGCCCCCCCGCCCCTTTGCCACGGCACCAAGTACACGCCGGGTGTGGGCCTGCCCGGGTAGAGACTGTCCTCGGGCGACTCGCCCGTGAACCACAGATACTGCCCACCTACCCCGTCGAACGTTACGGCCGGGCCCATGGACGGGCAGCCCGTCAGCTTCCAGCGGTCGGCCGAGATGAGCGTGTCGTCGGCGAAGGACTCGCCTCCGTCGTACGACACGGCGAGACGCGGGTCGCGCAAGTCGTCCTGCGCCGTGCGGTAGGCCACCGCCAGCGATGGCTCGCCGTCCGCACCCACGGCGGTCTGCAGCGTGATGCGGCAGCACGGGCAGACTTCGCCCGCGACCAGCGCATTGGCCTCCCAGTTGGCTCCACGGTCCGAGGACGTGCTCGCGAAGATGTCGGCCACGTGCGGCTCGTCACCACTGCCGGCCGAGAAGCGGCCATCGAGCCATGCCACGAACGGCCGTCCGTCGGCCAGCACGTCGAGTGCGATGAAGCCGTGATAGGTGGACGCTCGATCGTGGCGGTCGTCGTTCACGAGGCTCGCCACGCCCCACGAGCGCCCGCCGTCGGCCGAGATCCGCACGGCGATGTCGTCCGCGTACTTTCCCGTGTCTCGCGCCGCGGCCCAGGCGGTCACCAGCATGCCGCCCTGGCCCCACGCGACTACCGGGCGGCTCTCGGGGTAGCTGGAGACCTTGCCTGCCTTCTCGTTCAGGCGCGCCGGCTCGCTCCAGCGCGCTCCCGAATCGGTGGACACCGAGATCCAGGCGTCAGCGCCGAGCGAGTCGCGCGTGACCCACGTGATCGCCACGCGGCCCGAGGGGTCCACCGCGAGCGAGGGATCGGCCGCACCCGCGTCCACCAGAAACGGCGGCGTCCGCTCTGACACCAACGGCCACGGCGTGCTAGGTCGCTGCGGCGCGCACGAGCTGGCGATGAGGGAGAGGGCCAGGAGGGCAGCTGCGAGCCGTCGTGAGGTGTCGCGCATGGAGGGCTCCAGGAGAATCGCAGACAGGGGCTGTGCCGCGTGTGCGTGAGAGATACCACGGCGCGGCGGTCCGCCACACAGGGCTGTCGGACCCGAGGCCGCGGGTGAGAGGCGCGAGTGGAGCTTGCCCCGCCACCTGACTTCTGCGACTGGGCGCTACCGCCCCAGCTTCACGACGCGCGTGGTCGCCTCGCCCGCCGTACCGCTGAAGCGGACCCAGTAGATGCCCGCGCCGGCCGTGCCCCCGCGGTCATCGCGGCCGTCCCAGCGCACGCCACCGCCGCTGGTGGCCATGCGGCGCACGACGCGGCCGGTGGCGTCATGCACGCGCACCTCACCCGCGCTCGGCGCGAACACGTCGAGCGCGCTGGCGAACGGCGACGGCCCGGCGCGGAACGCGGCGAGTGGCGCGCTGCACGGTCCGCCGAGGATCCGGTAGGGCACGCGCTGCACGGCCTGGTCCGTGTGGCCCTGCTCGTCGTACGCGGTGACCACGACGAATCCCGAAGTGGCGGCCGGGCCCAGGCACGGCACCGTCATGCGCGTGCCCGGCACACCGGGCCGGAACTCGCCCAGCCGCACCGAGGCACCGGCTTCGGATTCGAAGTCGAATGTCACCCAGGTGACCGAGTCGGGGTCGCTGGCCGCGTAGCGGATCTGGAACGCGTCGCCGGGCACACCCTCGCCGCCCGGGCGCACGGCGAGCACCTCGAGCAGCGGCGGGCGGTCCACCCTGCCGATCACCGTGAAGGCGAACCGCACGTTGCTTGGGGCCAGCGGCACGTAGCGGTCGTCACACACGTCGCACGAGTCCTCGTTCACGCGGTAGAGGAATCCCCTGAACGTCGCGCTCTGCCCGTCGCGGCGCATCACCTCGGCATAGGGTGCGAACCACGGGATGCTGAAGTCCCCGCGCGCGGCCAGGGTGCCGGCCACGCGCAACCACACGCCCGTCACGGTGAGGAAGCTGTCGGGAATGCTCGCCGTACCGTACGCCGCGAGTCGAGTGCTCCAGTGGCTGCCGAACCAGCGCGCCATCGTGCCGGGGCCACGCTCGCCCACCGTAAGCAGCCCCTCGCTCTCCACGGTGAACGAGTCGGCCGGGATCTCGTCGTGCCACACGCCGATCTCGCTTCCCACGCGCTGCAGCATGCGCTCCAGGTTCAGCCGGCCATGTGCCGTGGGCGCGTCGTATCCCGGGGTGCCGATGTCGTCGGCGGATTCGCGGATCACGTGCTGGAAGTCGGTGTCGGAGAGTTCGGGCCGCGCGGCGGCCAGCAGCCCCACCGCCCCCGCCACATGCGGGGCCGCGAACGACGTGCCGGAAGCCGGCACGTAGCCGGGGTAGCTCGCACCGAAGAAGCTCGGGTAGGTCATGAACGTGGTGTAGATGTCGAGCCCCGGGGCCAACAGGTCGAGCCCCGCCGGGTAGGACGAGAACGGCGTGCGCCGGTCGGACGCGTCGCTGGCCCCGACCGAGATGGCGAGCCCGTCGTGCGCGTAGGCCGCCGGGTAGAGCGGCAGCGTGGGGAAGTCGTAGCCCGAGTTGCCCGACGCGCACACCGGGATGCAGCCCTTGAACAGCGCGTACGTGAGTGCCATGCGCTCCACACGGCTCGGCGCGTCGCCGGCGAACGACAGGTTCACGGCTCGCGCGCCCACGTCGGCGGCGTGCAGGAACGCACGCGCGATGTCGAAGCTGGTGGCCTCACCCGAGTGCCCCGGCGCGATCTTGATCGGCACGATGCGGCAGCCCGCGCTGGCCGTGCCGTCGCCGCCGCACACACCCGCCACACCGGAGGCGGGGTCGAAGTGAAAGCCATCGTTCGTGCGCGCCGCCATCACACCCGTCACCGGCGTGCCGTGGCCATACAGGTCCACCACCGAACCGTCGGGATCGTCGGTGACGTTCAACGAGTCCACGATGCGCGGGCTACCGTCCGGCATCGCACCGCCCAGTTCGGGATGCCCGGAATCGATGCCCGTGTCCGCCACGGCGAGCTTGATGGCGTTGCCACCCACACTCGTGCGCCACGCCGCGAGCGCGTGGATGTCGGCACCCGCGATGCCGCCCATGGGGCCGGCGGGGCCGAGATTGCGCAGGGCCCACTGGTGGCCGTCGCGCAAGTAGGGGTCACTTGGCGGCGTGTCGAGCCCGGCTGTGGCCGGAGCCGCGTGCGCGGCTGGCGCGCCGTAGCCGGCGAGCGCGACCGAGCGCGTGGTGTTGCGCTCGGCCCAGTCCACGAGCGGATCGTTCGAGAGGGCTGTCAGCGCCGAGATCGCGAGCGCGGAGTCGGGCGCTTCCACCAGCACGATGCGTTCGGGATGGAAGCCGTAGACGTCGGGCAGCACGTCGCCGCGAACCGCGAGTCGCTCGACGAGCGCGCGCGTCGCGCGCACCCCGAGAGCGGCGAAGCGCGCGCGCATCGCGGCCGGCACCGCACCGGTGTGAGTGACGCGGAAGCCGGAGCCGCCGGTGGCGAGCGGCGAGAGTTGCACGACCAACTCACGCGCGGGTGGGGCGGAGTGCGCGGGGGGTGCGAGGGAAACGAGTGTGGCGAGGCCGAGTGCGAGCAGGAGTCTCATGGGTGGTCCGGCGGGGAGGTCGCGAGGGGCTTGGGTGCCGCCGAGCGTATCGAACTCGGCCTCTCCCGCGCCATGGCCATGATGTGGGGCACGACGTACGCGGGCCTGTCGTCGCCATGAGCAAGTCGTGCGCGAAGTGTCACCGGCGTGGTCGCCGCGCGCTATCTCAGGTCCGCGCTCTCGAACGTCAATCGAGCGACGTTGGACAGGCGCAACTCGTCCAGAGTGCCGTTCAAGGCGTAGAACGGCAGCAGCGAGTTGGACGGATCCTGCCGCAGGTCGCTGCCGAACTCGGTGAGCCGGCGCGTGTCGATCACGTTGCCCAGCACCAGCGGCGCGGTCGAGGGCCGGATCCCGTTCACCACCGCGGCCTGCGAATCGAGCCGGCCGTCCACGAAGAAGCGCACGATCTCGCCATCGAGCGTGGCGGCCACGTGCACCCAGCGGTTGAGCGGCAGGGTCGTGGTGGACATGAAGCTCTGCGTGCCCGCAGCCAACTCGGGCTGGAACGAGAACATGAGCCGCCCGCTCGAGAGCGCGAGCACCTCGCGGTCGAACCAACCCGGGCTGGGCGTGGTCACCGAGCCGATCTTGCGGCCGACCACACCCAGCAACCAACTCTGCTCGTTGGGGACCGGCGTCCAGCGCGCGGCGATCACCGACAACTCGTAGCGCGAGACGTCCCGCAGGTAGAGCCACGTCTCGATGCTGAACCCGCGCGGCGACTCCATGATCGGGTTATGGGGCACGATCGCGAACGACTGCGATGTGGCGGCGAACGAACGCCCGTTGCGGTAGCGGCCGAACTCGACGCGTGCATCTGGCCCTGCGGTGCCCAGCAGGCGAAACGGCGAAGCGTCCGTGAGCCCGTTACCACCGCGCTCGTCGAATCGCCACAGGCCCACGGTGACCGAGTCCGCCGCGGGGGGCATGGCCAGCGCGGGCGGCGGTGTGGCCGGGCGCGGCTCGCCGTCGCCGTGCTTGCCGCACGAGGTGAGCAGCACGCACAGAGCGAGCGGGGCCAGAAAGCCGGGCGAGACGCGTCGCAGCCTCATCGCAGCATCCCCATTTCGTGCAGCCTCATGCGCACCTCCTCGAGCTTCGCGGTGTCCCCCGCGCGCGCGAAGGCCACCCCCATGCGGCGAAGCGTGTTGGGGTCGGTCGTTGCCCGCACGACCGGGGACCAGTGGCGCGCTGCCGCCGCCTCGTCGCCCTGCATCGCCGCCGCCCAGCCACGTCCCACCTGCGCCTCGGCCAGGCCGGGGCGCACGCGATCGAGCCGGTCATAGTACTCGACCGCTCCGGCGGGGTCTCGCAGCGCCAGGCGGTTGTCGGCGGCCATGAGCAGCACTTCCGGATCGGCCGGGTCGATTCCCAGTAGTTGATCGAGGTACCCCTGTGCGGCGTCGTGGTTCCCGAGCGACATCTCGTGCATGGCGAGGAACACGCGCGGCTGCCGCGCTCGTGAGTCATAGAGGACGCGTGCTCGTGCGCGGTGTTCGGCGATGAGTGTGTCGTTCGCCATCCACGCGGGCTCGTTCCCGAAACCCTCGCCGATCTCGTAGACCACCGCCGGCCAGTGCGCGGTGGCGGCCCGCACCGCGAGCCCCGGTGCGGCGCTGGTGGTGTCGAGCAGCCACTCGAACCGCGGCCGCAGTTGGGCTTCTGGCCACGAGAAGTAGAGCCAGCGGGCTTGCTCGCGGTGCGCGGCAGCGGCCCACTGTGACAGTGTGTCGGCCAACGGCAGCGATGCGGTCTCCATGCCCGCATACCAGCCAAAGTGCGGCTTGCGCGCCAGCACCTTGTCGCCCGCGCGCAGATGCGGCCGAACCTGACGCGCGGCCTCGAGCACCTCGACCGGCAACTGGTCGAGCGTGCGCGCCGTGAACTCGCGCGTCAGCGCGAGCGACGGTAGTAGGACGGCCGGCAGCAACAGCAGCTTCCACCACACGCCCGCCGC
This sequence comes from uncultured bacterium, assembly GCA_964483945.1. Taxonomy (GTDB): domain Bacteria; phylum Eisenbacteria; class RBG-16-71-46; order RBG-16-71-46; family RBG-16-71-46; genus JAIOPA01. The sequence goes on along the minus strand of CAZADU010000254.1, from coordinate 3,217 downwards.
GCTCAGCGCGAAGCGAGGCGAGGCAAAGGCGCACGCGGCGAACATCGCCCACAGCGGCAGCAGGGCGAGCGAGTAGCGCTCCGAATGGAACGCCGGCACGAGGGTCAGGAACAGCAGTGCGATCGCCAGCAGCAGTGGCGCGAGCGTGGCGAGCCGCCGGTCCCGCCAAGCGAACCACGACCCGGCCGCGGCGGCGAACGCCAGCGGCAGGCCGGTGAGCACGCGTGCATCCAGCCGCAAGTGGTCGGCCACGTTGAAGGCCATGCGCGACAGCACGGCCACGGGGTCGCGCGTCAGCACGGACCACAGCGTGGGGAACTGCGGCTCGAGGTCCCGGGCGTAGAGGTCCCACACGATGCCGTGCGGCCGCGCGAATACCTCGTACGCGATGTTGTGGTGGAGCTTCGTCTGCAGCGAGCCGCCGTGCGTGGCGGAGTAGATCAGCCACGGTGCGACGGGCAGCAGGAACGCGCCCGAGAACACGAGCGCTTGCCGCAGCCGCGATCCGGGTGCGGCACCGGTCCAGCCGAGCAGGACCGCGACGATGCCCGCGGGCAGCAACGCGATACTGTTGTAGCGCGTGAGGAACGCGAGCCCGGCGAGCAGGCCGGCGGCGAGGACGCGCCGCTCGGACGGAGCGTGCATCACGGGCTCGTCGCCGCCCACGCTGGTGCGCGCCGCTGCGCCGAACAGCGCCCACAGCGAGGCGGCCTGCAGTGCGAGCGCGGGCGCATCAGTGGTGGCACTCCAGCCGTAGCGGAAGAACTGCGCGTTGCTCACAAGGAACGCCACGGTGAGCAGTCCCGCGGCCGCACCGAGCCGGCGCGAGGCGAGCGACCACCAGCACCACAGCGTGACGGTCATCGAGAAGACGGCGAGCAACTCGGCCGCGGTGAACAGGTCGCGCACCACCATGCCGGTCGTAGCCAGCAGCATCTCGAACAGCGGGCCCACGACCGCGAAACGCGACGGATCCAAGTGCCCCTGCTGCAGCGCGCGCGCGCCGGGGCCGTAAGAGCCGTAGAAATCGGTCTCGGTGAACACGTCGCCCACCACGTGCGGCCCGAGCGCGATGGCCAGCGCGGCCACGGCGTACGCCACCACCAGCGCCCACGCCGCCCACGTGAATGCGGGCCACGCCGGTGGCGGATCGCCATGGAGCGCGAACCGCGGTGAGGATGCTGAAGGCTTGGGGGCGGCGGGCCGGCGCGACGTGCGGCTCACGCTCGGGTCGGCCGGAAGGGGCGGGAGTGCATGGGCGAGGATTCTAGCGAAGCTGCGCGTCGCTCGCTGCCGCCGAGGGGCGCCAGGCTGCGAGTTCCTCCTCGGTAAGCTGGCTCGACTCGACTTCGTCGTCGCGCGCCGCGCTGGCCGGCTGCCCCAGACGCCGAACGGGCAAGCTTCTCTCGCTCGCGGCGGACCACTCGCCAGAAACGGAGACGGCGGCGAGGCCCAGGGGCTCGCCGCCGGAAGCCGGTGGAAGGGCGCAGAGTGCCGGCCGCCACCTCCGTCGGACTGCGCCCGTGGGGAGTTGGCGCCGTCCGTCGCTGCTGTGGCAGCACCTCCTGACAGAGCAGGTGGTGCAACCTCTCGGGCTTGCTGTCGCGACTGGGTCGGCTGTCCGCCCTTGGCAGGGGATGACCGGCTGACGGACGACGTGAACAGCGAGACCCGCTATCCTGCTTCGGCATCGGCGTGGAGAGACGCCGACCGCGACGCTGACAAGGCAAGGCCCGGGCCAAACCTGTGGTGAAAGCTGGAAATCATTGTGAGAGAGCCGGATACGAAACTATCTTCAGTGGCGCATCTTCGCGCCGCACGGGTCGCGCGGGGGGAATCGTCGTCCACGCCGACAGTGGCCCGAAGTGCGCGCGGCTCGAGCCGGGTTCGCACGTGAGCGGCGCGGATTCCCCGGCGGCCGGTCTGTGTGCGAGTTGCCGCCACGCCCGGCAGGTCACAACCCCGCGCAGCCTGTTTCTGCTGTGCGAAAGATCGCGCGGGGACTCGAGTTACGCGCGTTACCCTCGCCTGCCCGTGCTCGAGTGTCGCGGGCACGAACGGGACGATGGCTCAGTGATCACCGGCGCGGAGCGCCCCGCCGAGGACAAAGAAGCGAACTGACGGTGGCGTTTACGGCAACACGACGATTCGCGCCACACGCGTGAGGCCCGGCGTGCTGAATCGTGCGAAGTAGAGCCCTGCAGGCACCACCGAACCGCTGCGATCCGCCGCCTGCCAGCGCACCTGGTGACGGCCCGCGGGCCACTCGTCAGCGGCAAGCGTGACCACGCGGCGGCCGCTGGGGTCGTAGATCGCCAGCGAAACCGGCGCCGCGCGCGGCAGGTCGAACTCGAACATCGTGCTGCGGCGCAGCGGATTGGGCGCGGGTCGTGCGAACCGAAGCGCGGTGGGTGCGACGTCCACGCCACCGTTTCCGGCGACGTGGGCGCGCAACACGACGCGCAACGTGTCGTGCGAGGTGGCACCCGGCAGGATCTCGTCGGCCGTGGCCAGGCGAAGCTCGCCGGTGTGGTCGGTGTCGGGATCCATTCCAGTGGCGTCAAAACGCACCGTGTAAGTGACCGCATCGGGGATCAGGCCGGGCGGCGAGCCGAACGTGAACGCCTCGGGGCCCGCCACGAACTCGGCCGTGCGCAGGAGCCTGGACTGGAGATTCGAGTAACCCCGATTGAAGACGCGCAGCGAGAGTTCGGTCAGGCTGTTCTGTGAGACGACGCCGAAGTCGAGCGTATCGGTGCTCGCCGAGACCAGCGAATCCAGCGAGGGCACCGCGTGCGCCAGGACGCGACCCGAGAGCAGCACCGCCTTGGAAGTGGTGTCGAGGTCGTTAGAGCTGACGGTGAGCGTGCCGGTCTGGAGGCCGGGCGCGAGGGTGGTCATGCCGACCGCGTGCGCAACGGGCGCGCCAGCCGCGGCGTTGGTGAACGGCCCGCCCGGCGCGGTGAAGCCGGCGGGTGCCACGAGCGAGTAGGACAGCGTCGCCGCGGGTGGGGCGGGCAGGTCGTCCACGTTCAGCGTGCGCGACACGGATGCTCCCGTGAGCACGTCGCCGAAATCCAGCTCGCTCTCGCAGTAGAGCTTGGCGGGCAACTGCAGCGTGGCGATCACGGGCAGGTGGTCGGCCGCTTGTCGCAGTGCCGAGGCCACCGCGAGGCCCACGGCCGAGTTCACACCGCCACCGTCGATGGACTGGTTG
>CAZADU010000253.1:0-9527 GCA_964483945.1 uncultured bacterium | reverse complement strand
TTCAGATTGTTCTGCAGCAGCGCGGTGACGTTGCCCACGGTCATCGTGAGCATGGCGATCACCATCAGCAGCGGCGCCCAATCGTCGGCCAGCGACGGCAGCGCGCGCATGACGATGCGCAGCAGGGCGGCAAAGCCGGCGGCCTTGGCCCCCGCCGACATGAAGCCGGTGACACTCGTGGGCGCGCCCTGATAGGCATCCGGGGTCCACATGTGGAACGGCACGGCCGCGACCTTGAACAGGAACCCGGTGAGCACGAGCAGGCTGCCCACCATTACGAGCGGATCGCCCGCGATCGGCGTGGCACCCAAGAAGTCGCCGATGCGCGCCAGGTTCGTGGAGCCGGTCGCGCCATAGAGCAGCGCGACGCCGTAGAGCAGGAACGCCGACGCAAACGCCCCGAGCAGGAAGTACTTGAGCGCGGCCTCGTTGGATTCGAGCTGGTGGCGGCGGAAGCCCACCATCACGTACAGCGAAAGCGACATCAGCTCGAGCCCCAGGAAGATGGTGATGAGGTCATTGGAGGCGGCCATGACGATCATACCCATGACCGCGGTGAGCAGCAGCGCGTAGTACTCCGGCTGCCCGATGCGCGTGCGCTTGGCGTAATTCCACGACATGAGCACGGCCACCGCCCCCACCGCGACGAACAACAGCGTGAAGAAGACGGTGAGACCGTCATGCACGAACATGCCCTCGAACAGCGCGCGCTTGGCGTCGCGCACGTTCCACACCGCGTAGCCGGCGGCGGCGAGCGTGAGCAGGGCCACGATGGGGCCGCGATTGCCGTTGGGGCGCGGCGGGATAAACTCCAGCAGCAGCAGTGCGAGCGCGCCCAGGGTGAGGGCGATGATCGGGCCCAGGGCCCACCAGTCCACGGTCAGGAAGTGCGGCTGCGGGACGATGTTCATCGGTGTCCCTCCGCCGACGTGGCGGCTTCACCCGCGACCCACGCCTGCATGTGCCGGGCGCGCGACTGCGTCATCTCGATGGTGCGGTCGAGCGTGGGCTGCATGCGGTCCAGGAACGGCTGCGGGGCCACGCCCATCCAGAAGATGAGCAGAAGCAAGGGCGCGAACATCAGCCGCTCGCGCAGGCTCAGGTCGGTGAGCGTGCGGTTCTCCTCGTGCGTGACCGGGCCGAAGGCGACGCGCTGGTACATCCACAGCATGTAGCACGCCGACAGGATCACCCCCGTGGCGGCCGCGACGGCCCACCACACATTGGCCTTGAACGCCCCCAGCAGCACCAGGAACTCGCCCACGAACCCGTTCATGCCGGGCAGGCCGATGCTGGACAGTGTGACGATCAGGAAGATCACCGAGAACACGGGAATCACCTTCCATAGTCCGCCGAAGTCGGCGATGGCCCGCGTATGGCGTCGCTCGTAGATGACCCCCACCAGGAGGAACAGCGCGCCGGTGGAGACACCGTGGTTCAACATGGTCATCATCGAGCCGGCCAGGCCCTGCGCGTTCAGCGCCACCAGGCCGAGCATCGCGAAGCCCATGTGGCTCACCGACGAGTAGGCCACCAGCTTCTTCAAGTCGGGCTGCACCATGGCCACGACCGCACCGTAGATGATGCCCACGATCGAGATCCACGCGATCCACGGCGTGCACTGTTCGAGCGCGTTGGGGAAGATCGGCATGGCGAAGCGGATGAAGCCGTACGTGCCCATCTTGAGCAGCACCGCGGCCAGGATCACCGAGCCGGCGGTCGGGGCCTCGACGTGCGCGTCGGGCAGCCACGTGTGCACCGGCCACATCGGCACCTTGATCGCGAACGCGAACGTGAACGCCAGGAAGTACCAGAGTTGCTCATCTGGCTTGAGCGGGAGCGCATAGAACGCACTCAGGTCAAAGCTCGGCACGCCGGTGTACTGCTTGTTCAGATTCCACAGCGCCAGGATGGCGACCAGCATCAGCACGCTGCCGACCATCGTGTAGAGGAAGAACTTGACCGCGGCGTACACCCGCCGCTTGCCGCCCCACACACCGATCAGCAGGTACATCGGGATCAACATGGCTTCCCAGAACACGTAGAACAGCAGCACGTCGAGGCAGAAGAACGTGCCCAGCATTCCGGCCTCGAGTGCGAGTATGAGCGCGAAGAACTCCTTGGAGCGCTGCTCGACCGAGTTCCAGGCACCGATCGAGGCGATCAGTGTGATGAACGTGGTGAGCAGCGCCAACAACGCGCTCACGCCGTCCACGCCCAGGTGGTACGTGGCCCCGATGCTCGGGATCCACGCCAGCTGCTCCTCGAACTGGAAGCCGGGGTTACCGGGAATGACGCGCCACCACAGCGGCAGCGAGACCACAAACTGGAATGCCGCCGCCAGCGTGGCCCACAGCCGCGCCGAACGCTCCGCGCTGCGCGGCAGCAGCACGATGAGTGCAGCCGCGACGAGCGGGAAGAACACCAGGAACGACAGGTACGGGAAGGACGCCACACTCACCTCAGGAAATGCAGGAACAGCGCGATCACGCCGAGCGTGATCCACAACGCGTAGGTGCCGACGAATCCAGTCTGGAACAGCTTCAAGATCGCGGAGCCGGCCTCGAGCGAGTAGCCCACACCATTGACCAGGCCATCCACGACCTTCACGTCCCAGAACCGCCACAGCCAGCGCGACAGGCCCATGAACGGACGCACGACGACGGCGTCGTAGAACTCGTCCACCCACCACTTGTTCTCGAGCAGACGGTGCATGCCCGAGAAGCGCTCGCGCAGGCCCGTCGCAATTGTCGGGTTCCATAGGTACGAGCGGAACGCCATGAATATGCCGAACACGCCCGCGCCCACCGACAGCGCAATCAGGCCCCACTCGGTGGCGCGCGACACCTCGTGGTGCTGGCCGGCGTGACCACCGGTAGCCATGACGGGGTGCAGCCAGCGCTCGAGTGCGTGCCCGCCCTCCTGGAACGGCATACCGACGTAGCCGCCGACGATGCTCAAGCCCGCCAGGATCATGAGCGGCACGGTCATCGAGAACGGCGACTCGTGCAGGTGGTGCTCGGCCTCGTGCGACAGCCGCGAGGGACCACGGAACGTGAGCACGTACAGGCGCGTCATGTAGAACGCGGTCATGGCTGCACCGACCACACCGGCGAGCCAGATACCCATGTGGCCGCTGGCGAACGCCGCGTGCAGGATCTCGTCCTTGCTGAAGAAGCCCGACAGGAACGGCACGCCGGCGATGGCCAGCGTGGCCACCAGCATGGTGGCGTGCGTGTAGGGCAGCTTTGGGGCCAGCCCGCCCATGCGGCGCATGTCCTGCTCGTTGCTCATCGCATGGATCACCGAGCCGGCGCCGAGGAACAGCAGGGCCTTGAAGAAGGCATGCGTCATGACGTGGAAGATGCCGGCGCCGAACGCCCCTACGCCGCACGCCATGAACATGTAGCCCAGCTGGCTCACGGTGGAGTAGGCGAGCACTCGCTTGATGTCGTTCTGCGCCAGGCCGATCGAGGCGGCGAGCAGCGCGGTCATCGCGCCGATCAAGGCAACCACCTCCATCGTGACGGGGGCGAGCTCGAACAGCACGTGGCTGCGCGCCAGCATGTAAACACCCGCCGTGACCATCGTGGCGGCGTGGATGAGTGCCGAGACCGGGGTCGGGCCCTCCATGGCGTCCGGCAACCAGGTGAACAGCGGGATCTGGGCACTCTTGCCGGTCGCCCCCAGGAACATGAGCAGCGTGGCCACCGTGATGGCCGTGCCGCCGGCTGTGAACACGTGCGGGGCCGCGCCGAAGACCTTCTCGAAATCCAGCGAGCCCGTGGCCACCACCAGCATGAACGCCCCGAGCATGAACCCGAAGTCGCCGATGCGGTTGACGATGAACGCCTTCTTGCCGGCCTCGGCCGCCGACGGGCGCTCGTACCAGAACCCGATCAGCAGGTACGAGCACAGGCCCACGCCCTCCCAACCCACGAACATGAGCAGGTAGTTGTCCGCGAGCACCAGCGTGAGCATCGCGAACATGAACAGGTTCAGGTACAGGAAGAAACGGCGGTAGGAGTGATCGTGGCTCATGTAGCCCGTGGCGTAGATGTGGATGAGCGAGCCGACGCCGGTCACCACCAGCACCATGATCGCCGAGAGCGGGTCCAGCAGGAACGACACATCCACGCTGAAGTCGCCGACCGTCATCCACGTCCACGCCATCTCGCTCAAGTGGCGCTCGTGCTCGGGCAGGGCGGCCAGCTGCAGCACGGCCCGCAGCGCAAAGCCGAACGCCGCCAGCACCGCACCACACGCCAGCACGGTGGTGCCGCGCTTGCCGAGCCGGTCGCCGATCAGCAGATTGAGCGCGACGGCCAAGAGCGGCAGCGCGGGGATGATGGACAGCATCGGCAAGGTCAAAGGTCAGCCCTTCAGCAGGTGGATCTCGTCCACGAACACGGTCTCGCGCAGGCGGAACAGGTGGACGATGATGGCGAGTCCGATAGCCACTTCGGCGGCGGCCACGGTCATCACGAAGAACACGAACACCTGGCCGTCCAGCGACTTCTGGTGGCTCGCGAACGACACGAACGCGAGGTTCGCGGCGTTCAGCATGAGCTCGACCGACATGAAGATGACGAGCGCGTTGCGGCGCACGAGCACACCCACGACGCCGATGCAGAACACGATCGCGGACAGCGTGATCAGCCAGTTCAACGGAATCATGCGCTCTCCCCCGCCGAGCGGGCGCGGCCCTTGGCGATGACGATCACACCGATCATGGCGACCAGCAGCAGGATGGACGTGATCTCGAACGGGAACAGGTAGCGCGAGTAGAGCACCTTGCCGATCGCGGCCACGTTGCCCGACGCGGCGTCAGGCAGCACTTCGTTGGCCGGACCCAGCGCCCAGCCGCGGCGCAGCAGCGTGGCCCCCGTGAGCAGCAGCGCAACGCCCGCCAGCCAGCCGATGCCGCGCCGCACCGCGATCTGCACGCCGGATTCCACATCGTGCTGCAGGTTCAGGTACATGATGACGAACAGGAACAGCACCATGATCGCACCGGCATAGACGACAATCTGCACCATGCCGAGGAACTCGGCATGGAGCAGCAGGTAGATGCCCGCGAGCGAGCAGAACGCCAGCACCAGGAACAGCGCGCTGGTGACCGGATTCTTGTGCAGCACCACGAGCAGCGACGTGACCACGAGCAGGGCGGCAAAGCCGAAAAACAGGGGGATCATGAGCGCGGCCCCCGCAGGTACACCCACACTCCGGCGATCAGCACGTTCACGATCGAGGCGGGCAGCAGCACCTTCCAGCCGAAGTTCATGAGCTGGTCGTAGCGCAGGCGCGGGTAGGTCCAGCGCACCCAGATGAAGAAGAACATGAACGCGCCGAGCTTGGCCAGGAACCACACCAGGCCCATCCACGCCGGGCCGGGTTCCCAGAAGCCGCCACCGCCGATGCCGAGACCCGGGCCGTGGTAGCCGCCAAAGAACAGCGTAATCGCGATGGAGCTGATCACCAGCATGTTCATGTACTCGCCCAGGAAGAACAGCGCCCACTTCATGGACGAGTACTCGGTGTGGAACCCGGCCACCAGTTCGCCCTCGGCTTCGGGAAGGTCGAACGGTGCGCGGTTGGTCTCGGCGAACGCGGTGATCAGGAAGATCACGAACGGCAGCACCAGCCACCAGTGGAAGATGCCCCAGTTGGGCAGGAACAGGTCGCGACCCAGCAGCGGCAGGGCAAACGGCAGCGAGGCCACCTTGTAGGTGCCCGCCTGCGACTGGACGATGCCCAACAGCGACATGGTGCCGGCGCCAAGCAGCACGGGGATCGTCGAGAGGCCCATGGCCAGCTCGTACGAGATCATCTGCGCCGACGACCTCAGCCCTCCGAGCAGCGCGTACTTATTGTTCGAGGCCCAGCCGCCGAGCGTGATGCCGTACACACCCAGGCTCGACATGGCGAGGAACAGCAGCAGGCCGACGTTGATGTCGGTGACAACGAACATCGGCGGCGGGCCCATGGGGATCACCGAGAACGTCACGATGGCCGGGAAAACGGCGCGGATGGGTGCGATGTGGAAGATGACCTTGTTGGCCTTGGCCGGGATGAACTCCTCCTTGAACAGGAGCTTCAGCACATCGGCGATGGGCTGCAGCAGCCCGTAGGGCCCGACGCGGTTGGGGCCGACGCGCGCCTGGATGTGCCCGCAGATCTTGCGCTCGGCGAAGATCAGGTAGCTGACCACGCCCAGCATGACCTGCAGGATGATGAGGACTTTCACCAGCGCCCAGGTCAGCGTCTGGACGGCAGGGTTACTCCACAACTCGGCCATCATCCTGGCGGCCCCCCTTGACCCTTACGCTCCGACCGGCGCCGCCGCACCGGCCTGGCGTGCCTTCACGCGCAGACCGGCGCCCGAGGGCGCGCCCAGCCGGTTGAGCTCCGAACCCGCCGACGGCACGAACACCGCGCCCGCGGGCACCGAATCATCCACTTCCACGCCGAAGCGGGCCGCACCCGCGGGACCGACGAGTTCTACCGTGTCACCCGCGACCAGCCCGAGCCGGGACGCCTCGGCCGGCGACAGTCGCGCGCGCGCAGCACCCGCCAGCTTGGCGAGTGTGGCCGATCGCGCCGACAGGCTGCCATCGGCGAACAGCACGCCACCCGAGAGCAGCCACAGTCCGTCGCCCGTGGCCGCCGCAGCCGGCTCGACCGGTTGCACGCGCGCGGCGAGATTGCTGCCCGTGAGGAGCACCCCGTCGGGCAGCAGCGAAGCGTACGACAGCCCGCTGAACCCGGGCACCACACGCGCGATTTCGCGGAACACGTCCTCGGCACTGCGGTAGCGCCAGTCGGCACCCAGTGCTTGTGCCACCGCCTGCAGCACTTCCCAATCGGCGCGCGCGCCGCGGCGCGGCGACAGAGCGCGATTGGACTTCTGCAGCCGGCGCTCGCTGTTCACCGTCGAGCCCTCCTTCTCGGCGAAGGCGGCGGCGGGGAACACGACGTGCGCGCGCGAGGCCGTGCGCGTCAGGAACAGCTCGTTGACGATGACCAGCTCGCAGCGCTCGAGGGCTGCCTCGACCAACGCGCGGTCGGGAGCACTCGCGAGCACCTCGTCGGCGACGATCCACAGCGCACGCACCTTGCCCTCGGAGGCGGCGGCAAGCGCCTGGCGTGCCGTGAGTCCGGTCTGCGGCAGCGTGCAGCCCCATGCCTTCTCGTACGCCGCACGGCCCGTGGCGTCCGCCGCGGCGACGAAGCCCGGCAGGCAGTCGGGCGTGAGCCCCATCTCGAGCGCACCGGCGCTGTCGTGGTGCGGCCCGAACGCCATGACGCTCGAGGCGTCGGAAGTGATCGCACCGACGGCCCAGGCGAGGTTCTCGATGGCCTGGACCAATGCTGGCGCCTGCGCGTGCTCGAGCACGCCGCGGCCGAACAGCAGCGCCTTGCGCGAGGCTTCGCGCATGCGGCGCGCGGCCGCGGTGATGGCGGCGGCGGCCACACCGGTCTCGGCCTCGACCCTTTCGGGCGTCCAGGCCGCGAGCGAGGGCTTGAGCGACTTCAAGGCTTCCGCCGTCTCCGGCGGCACGCCCTCTGGCGTTCCCAGTTCGAGAGCGGCGTGGGTGAGGCCCAGTGTGAGCGCCAGCTCGCTGCCGGGCTTCAAGCCCAGCCAGTCGCCCTTGAAGCGCGGTCTCGCGAGTTTCACGCGGCGCGCATGCGCCACCGTGACGTGCAGGCCGAACTGGCGGAAGCCGCGCACGATGTTGGCCTGCGCGAACGGTGCTTCGCCCTGCAGGTCCTCGAACAGGATCAGCACTTCCTGGGCGGCCGTGAGCGACTCAAACGTGAGCGATGGCCTGCCGCCGCCCGTGGCGCGCTGCAGCGCGTCGCCGGCGACCGCGGCCGCGCTGCGCGTGCGAGCGTCCACGTTGGGCGTGCCCAGCACAGCGCGTGCGAGCTTCTGCAGCAAGTACTGCTCTTCCACGTTCAGCTTCTCGCCGCCCACGAACGCGATCGCCTCGGGGCCGTGCGTGGCCGCGATGTCGCGCAGGCGCGCAGAGGCATAGGCCACCGCCTCGTCGAACGTGGCCGGCTGCAGCGCGGCTCCCGTGCGCACGAGTGGTGAGGTCAGGCGGTCGGCGGCGTTGACGAACTCGTGGCCGAAGCGGCCGCGCACGCACAGGTACTCCTGGTTCACGCCTCGGAACTCGGTGCCGCGCGCGCGCAGGATCTCCATGCCGCGCACGCCCAGGCGTACCGAGCATCCGTTGGGGCACCACTCGCAGATGGTGATGTGCTGGCGAAGGTCCCATGGGCGCGCCTTGAACCGGTAGGGCAGCGCGGTGAGCGCGCCGACCGGGCAGACCTCGATGCAGTTGCCGCACTGTTCGCAGTCGAGCGGCTGGCGGTCGAACGACGAGATCTCGGTGTAGACACCGCGCTGGTGGGCGGTCAGCGCGTTCTCGCCCATGACCTCATCGCAGTAGCGCACGCAGCGCATGCACACGATGCAGCGATTCGCCTCCTTCTTGACGATGGGCCCCAGATCCTCGCTATCGAACGTGCGCTTGGCCTCTTCCATGCGCGAGGCGGAGTGGCCGAACGCGAACGCCAGGTCCTGAAGCTGGCACTCTCCGCCCTCGTCGCAGACGGGGCAGTCGAGCGGGTGGTTCACCAGCAGGAACTCCATCACGCCCTTGCGCGCCTGGGTCGCCGTGGCCGACGCCGAGCGTACGTGCATGCCGTCGCTGACCGTCGTCGTGCACGCCGTCTGCACCTTGGGCATCCACGCGATCTCAGGACTCCCGTCGGCACCCAGCACAGGCTTGCGGTCAGAACCCAGCTTCGGCGTGCCCACCTCGACCACACAGATGCGGCAGGCGCCCAGCGGCGGCAGCTTCTGGTGCGCGCAGAACACCGGCACGTGCACCTCGGCCGCGCGCGCGGCGTCGGTCACGAGGGTGCCGGCGGGAACCTCCACCGTGCGGCCGTCGACGGTGACCTTGACCATTCCGCGACCTCGGCTCAAACGCGCACCCCCGCGACCTCGGTTCGACGGCGATTCGCGAGGCAGGCCTTGTGCGTGACGTGGTGCTCGAACTCAGGCCGGAAGTGCTTGAGCGCGCCTTGCACGGGCATGGCGGCGGCGTCCCCGAGTGCGCAGAAGCTCTTGCCGAGGATGTTCTCGGCGACGTCGGCGAGCAGGTCGATGTCCTCGATACGGCCGTGGCCGTTCTCGAGCCGCTCGAGTACTTCGCTCATCCAGTACGTGCCCTCGCGGCACGGGGTGCACTTGCCGCACGACTCGTGCTCGTAGAAGCGCGTGATGTTCCACAGCGCATCCACGATGCAGGTCTGGTCGTCGATGACGATCACGCCACCCGAGCCCAGGTACGTGCCCTTGGCGCTCATGCTCTCGTAGTCGAGCCCGGTATCGAGGTCGGCCGCGGGCAGCAGCGGCACCGAGGAGCCGCCGGGGATCACGGCCTTCAACTGGAGCCCGTCGAGCATGCCGCCGCATTCGTTCTCGATCAGCTGCTTCATCGAGTAGCCGA
>CAZADU010000252.1:0-3875 GCA_964483945.1 uncultured bacterium | reverse complement strand
GCTGCTCGACGGCGGCATCTCGAGCCAGATGGCGGTCCGCCACCGCGACCACTCGGTCGAACGCTGGCCGAACCTGCGCCCCGTGCCCATGGGGCTGGTGGTGTTCCCTCGAAGCACCGCTGTGGCCGACCGCTCCCCTTGACACTCCGCTCCGGCGTCCCCACCATCGACCGCCATTCGCCCCCTGGCGCCGATCGGGGAGGGGCACAGGGAAGTCGCCCAAGGAGGACGTCACGGAACCGTTCTGGATCGCCCTGACCGTCGGGGTCATCGTTCAGGCCTACAAGGGTTTCGCCGCGTTCCTCTTCACCCGCCACTGGAACCTGCGCCGGTTCGTCGAGACGGGTGGGATGCCCAGCTCGCACTCGGCCTCGGTCGCCGCCTTGAGCACCGCCGTCGGGCTCTGGCACGGGTTCGACACGGTGCTGTTCTCGGTGACGCTCTACTTCAGCTGCATCGTCATGTACGATGCCGCTGGCCTGAGGCGCGCCGCGGGGCGTCAGGCCATGGTGCTCAACCGCCTCATCGATCGCCATTTCCAAGACCACGAGAAGGAGACCCAGAAGCTCATGGAGCTGTTGGGCCATACTCCGTTCGAGGTGTTGATCGGTGCCGTCCTGGGAGTGGGTTACGCCCTGCTCTGGTTCAGGCTCCACCAACCATGAGCCTGCTCGAGAAGATCCAGTCCCCGGCGGACGTGAAGGCGCTGAAGCTTCCGGACGTGCAGAAGCTCGCCGCCGAGATGCGACACGTCATCATCCAGACCGTGGCCCGCAATGCCGGCCACCTGGCGCCGAATCTCGGCGTGGTCGAGCTGACGTTGGCGCTGCACCGCGTGTTCGACTCACCCCGGGACAAGATCATCTGGGACGTGGGCCACCAGAGCTACCCGCACAAGCTGCTCACCGGGCGCTACGATCAGTTCCACACGTTGCGCCAGCTCCATGGCATCGCGGGCTACCCACGCCGGGCCGAGAGCGCGCACGACCCGTTCGGCACGAGTCACGGCAGCACCAGCATCTCGGCGGCCTTGGGCTTCGCCGCCGCGCGCGACTTGAAGGGGGAGGATCATCATGTCGTCGCGATCATCGGTGACGGCGCGCTCACGGGCGGCATGGCGTTCGAGGGACTGAACAACGCGGGCGAGCTGCGCAAGCGGCTGATCGTCATCCTGAACGACAACGAGATGAGCATCTCGCCGAACATCGGGGCGATCCACCGCTACCTCACCAAGCTCACGACCAGCCGGCTGTATCGCGCGTTCGAGCGCGATGTGTGGGAGCTGCTGGGCAAGTTGCCGGCCGGCGGCAAGCGCGCGCAGGCGGCGGCGCATCGCCTCAAGGAAGGCCTGCAGAACATGGTCGCACCCGGCGTATTGTTCGAGGAGATGGGGCTCAAGTACTTCGGGCCCATCGACGGCCACGACCTGCCGGTGCTCGAGGAGACACTGTCGGACCTGCGGCGATTCGACGGGCCGGTACTGCTGCACGTCGTGACGCGCAAGGGCCGTGGCTACGGCCCTGCCGAGGGCGACGCCACCACGTTCCACGGCGTGGGCGTGTTCGACCCCGACACGGGCACCGCCAGCAAGGGCTCCAAGAAGACCTACTCGCACATCTTCGGCGAGACGGCGGTGCTGATCGGCGAACGGCTGCCGCATGTCGTGGCCATCACCGCCGCGATGACCGACAACACCGGGCTGACCAAGTTCGCGAAAGCGTTCCCCGATCGATTCTTCGACGTGGGCATGGCCGAGGAGCACGCGGTCACGTTCTCAGCCGGACTTGCCTGTGAAGGACTGCTACCGCTCACCACCATCTACAGCACATTTCTACAGAGAGCCTTCGACCAGATCATCCATGACGTCGCGGTGCAGGACCTGAAGATCGTCCTTTGCCTGGACCGCGCGGGACTGGTCGGCGATGACGGCGCACCGCAGCACGGCGTGTTCGATGTGGGCTTCCTGCGCATGATCCCCGGCACGGTCGTGATGCAGCCGCGCAACGGAGCGGAGCTCCGTGACATGCTGTGGACCGCGGCGCACTGGAACGGCAACCGGCCGATCGCGGTGCGCTACCCGCGCTCGCCAATACCCGACGAGTCCATGCCCGAGGGCGACCCGCGACTGCTCGAGATCGGCAAGGCCGAGCAGTTGCGCGCCGGTGGCGACGTGGCGATCGTGGCGCTGGGCACCATGGTCGCGCCCAGCCTTGCGGCGGCCGAGTTGTTGCAGGCACAGGGCGTGTCGGCGACCGTGGTGAACGCGCGCTTCGCCGCCCCCGTGGACGCCACCATGATCGGCGGGCTCGCGCGCTCGACCGGGCGCGTCGTGACGGTGGAGGAGAACGTGCTGGCGGGCGGGTTTGGCAGCGCGGTCGCCGAAATGCTCGCCGATTCCGGCATCGTGGTACCGCAGCTACGGCTCGGCGTGCCGGACGAGTTCGTGCTGCACGGCAAGCGCGACGAGCTCTTGAAGCAGGTGGGCCTCGACGCCGAGAGCATCGCCCGGCGCACGCTCGAGTTCGTCCGTCAGGCGCGTCACCAGTACACGTGAGGCATCGGTGACGGTGCAGGGGTGGCGAGTCGCGGCGAGCCCCGGGGCGCTGGCTCGGTCCGCGCCGCTCGGCGGGCCGCGCTCGCGATGGCTCGCGCGGTCGAAGCCGCTCGCCGCTACACGCTCGCGCGTGCTGTCTGGATGCGACGCTGACAGGCTCGCATGAGCACGCGCGGCCGCCGCATCGCGATCATGGGGCATCTGGGCCGAACACAGGTACGGCGAGAGGCCGCGAAGCTCCGCACACAGCTCGTGCGCAAGGGCGCGGTGGTGCGCCTCGAGCGCGAGCTGGCCGGCGGGCTGGGGGAGAACGGCGAGTCGCTGGCGGTGCTCGCGCGGTGGTGCCAGGTGATGATCTCGTTGGGCGGCGACGGCACGGTGCTCACGGCGGGCCGAGCGCTGGCGGGGCAGAAGGGCGTGTTGCTCGCCGTCAATATGGGCGGGCTCGGGTTCCTGGCGGCGGCCGAAGCACGCGAGCTGGATGCCGCCGTGAGCGCTGCGCTCGGCGGACGCTGGGCGGTGGCTACGCGCACCGGTGTGGAGACTCGCCTGAAGCGCGCGCGCGGCGGACGCGCACGGCACGCGGGCTTCGCCCTGAACGACGCCGTCATCAGAAGCGCCGTGAGCTACAACGCCATTCACCTGCGCGTGGCTGCACTCGGGCATGATCTCGGTCACTTGGTGGCCGACGGCCTGATCGCCGCAAGCGCCAGCGGCTCGACCGCGTACTCGCTCTCGGCCGGCGGGCCCATGGTCGCCCCGGACCTCGATGCGCTCGTGGTCACGCCGGCGTGCGCGCACGCACTCGGCAGCCGCTCGCTGGTGCTGGCCCCCGGCTCGCAGGTGAGCGTGCGCGTGCTGAGCCAGGGCCCAGCGCTGCTCGTGATGGACGGCCAGGAGTCGGAAGAACTGGTCAAGGGCGACGAGGTCGAGATGCAACTGGCCCGCGATCGCGTGCGCGTGTTCGAGAACCCCGACCGCCCGTTCCTGCGCGCACTCCAGGCGAAGCTGGGCTGGCAGGGGACCGAGCGCAGGAGTATGTAGGGAGGCGGTGCCACCACGCGGCTCGGCTGGCCCTATCCGCTTCCCGCCACCTTGAGCGAGGCCCGGGACTCCCCTCACATCATTGGAGATGCTCGCCGCCGGCCGACTGCACCTGACCGCCGTGGTGGTGCCGGCCCCGGTCCTCGACTCGGCGGACGAAGCCGAGTTGCTCGCCGCCGCGGTTCACAGGACCAAGGCCGAACCCCACGCTGGACAGCCCACACGCCCCCCGCTACCCTACTGCACGGATGTTCACCACGCTCCCGGCCAAGCTCAG
>CAZADU010000251.1:0-3481 GCA_964483945.1 uncultured bacterium | reverse complement strand
TTCGGTAGCTGCCCGGTGCCGAACAGCGCGGCCCGCCGGACCACGTGCGGCGGCGACACCTCGGTGTAGCCGTGTCGCTGTGTGTGGAAGTCGAGCATGAAGTTGATGAGTGCGCGCTCGAGTCTCGCACCCATGCCGGTGAACAGCAGGAACCCGGCGCCCGAGATCTTGGTGGCGCGGTCGAAGTCGAGCAGGCCGAGATCGGTGGCGAGATCCCAGTGCGCCTTGGGCTCGAAGTCGAACTTGCGCACCTCACCCCACGTGCGCACCACCTTGTTCTGCGTCGGGTCCGAGCCCGGTGGCACGCTGGCGTGCGGCAGGTTGGGGATCCACGACGCGAGGTTCGTGGACTCTTCCTCGAGCTGGCGCAGCTCCGTGTCGAGCCCTTTGACGCGGTCTCCCAGCTCGCGCATCTCGGCGATCGGCGTGGTCGCGTTCTCGCCCGACTTCTTGAGCTGGGCGATGGCCTCACTGGCGGCGTTGCGCCGGGCCTTCAGCTGCTCGCTCTCGTGGAGCAACGCCAGGCGGCGCTCCTCGATCTGGTAGAAGCGCCTCAGGTCCAGCTCGACGCCCTTGAGGGCGATACCGGCCTCGACCTTGTCGCGATTCTGGCGGAGGAACTTGAGATCGTGCATGAAGGGAGCGACCCGCGGAGCTGGAGGGATGAGCCGTGTCGTGTTCGCCGCGCCATGAAACGCGAATCCCCGCCGTGGCGCAAGGCCGGTGAGGTGAACCGTTGCCCGCGCGCTCGGGCCGGGCCGCCGGTCGCGACGCCAGCGGGCGCTTGGCGAGCCGTTGGCGCTACGGGTGCACGGTGCGGCGGTAGCGCACCTCGCGCGGCATGTCGTCGTCGTGAACCTCGCCGCGCGACAGCTCGCGCGAGCGGGAGTACGCGGCGCGCGCCTCGTCGTCGCGGCCAAGTTTGGACAGCGCCATGCCCAGTCCGTAGAACCCGGCCGGGTCCTCCGGGCTCACCACCACGGCACTGGCGAAGCGCTTGGCCGCCGCGGTGAAGTCGCCGGCGCGAAACGCGGCGTTGCCCGAGTCGATGAGTGCCTGCGCGCGTACCCCAGATGTATCGGCCACGGGTTCGGTCGCCGGCGCCTTCGTGCACGCGGCCGCGACCAAGCCGAGCAGGGCGAGCGCCAGCGCGAGCCGCGCGGTCCCGCGACCGCTCCTTCGCGCGCCAGACGCGCCGAGCCGCACGCGCTCGCTCAAGCCGGCACGACGCCGTTGCGCACGGCCGCCGACACTGCGCGCTCGGCTTCGGCGGCCGACGCGGCATCCACGCCGAGGTCGCGGATGCGTCCGTCCAGCAACGAGTAGATCCAGCCGTGCACCGTGACGTCCTGCCCGCGTGCCCAAGCGTCGCGCAGCACCGTGGTTTGCGACACGTGCAGCACCTGCTCGACCACGTTCAGCTCGCACATGCGGTCCCAACGCGCCTCGTCGTCCGGCAGCATCGCGAGAGCCGCGGCGTGCAGGTCACGCACGTCCTCGACATGGCGCAGCCAGTTGTCGATCAGCCCGTGTCGCTGGCCCTCGAGCGCGGCCTTCACGCCGCCGCAGCCGTAGTGTCCGCACACGACGACGTGCCGGATCTGCAGCACGTCCACCGCGAATTGCATGACCGACAGGCAGTTGAGGTCGGTGTGCACGACCACGTTCGCCACATTACGGTGCACGAACACCTCACCCGGCTGGTGGCCGGTGATCTGGTTCGCGGGCACGCGGCTGTCGGAGCAACCGATCCACAGGATGCGCGGCGACTGGATGGCCGCCAGGCGTTCGAAGAACCCCGGGTCCTGCGCGCGCATGCGCTCGGCCCACAGGCGATTGTTCTCGAGGACGTCGCGCAGGTCCGCCATGGGGTCCTTTCCGAAAACGAACCAGCCCGCCGCGGTGTCCGGCTTCGGTGTCCGCGAACGGACCCCTTGCCGTGAACGACCGCGAGCGGGCCGGAGTGATCTGGACTCAGGCCTTCGCGGCCAGCTTCGCCTTCTTCTTCGCGCGCGTGGCCTTCGCCTTGGTCTTGCGCGGCGTCACCTTGCGCGGCCGCTTGCGCACGACCGCCTTCTTCTTGCCCGCCGCGGCCGCAACCGGCTTCTTCTTGGGCTTGCTCGGACGCGCAGCGATGATGCCGGCGCGCCGGAACAGCGACGCAGCCTGCGTGGAGGGCTGCGCTCCCTGCGCGATCCAACCCTTGACCTTCTCCTCGTCCATCTTCACGACGAAGGGCTTCGCCATCGGGTCGTAGTATCCCAGGATCTCGACGAACCGCCCGTCGCGCTGACGGCGCGAGTCCGCCACCACGATCCGATAGAAGGGCCGCTTCTTCGCTCCGGCCCGCATCATGCGAATGACCACCGCCATGCTGAGGATTCTCCGTTTGTGGGTTCAGGGAGCCGTACCGCCGGCCCGTGGGTTTGCAGCGTATCCTAGCCCGGACGGTTCCGGGTCCGCCAATCGGCACCCCGGGGCGCTCGGCGGGGCCTTCCGAGCGAGGCGCGGGGCGCGCTCGGAAGCCTAGGGGCCGGCACGACTAGCGCATGCGCCCTCGCAGGCCGGCCAGACCACGCGGGCCCTGCTTGATCGCCTTCATCATCATCCGTGTCTGCTCGAAGTCCTTGATCAACCGGTTCACCTCGGGCACCGACGTGCCGCTGCCGGCCGCGATCCGGCGCCGGCGACTGCCGTCCAACAGCCGCGGGCTCCTGCGCTCCTTCAAGGTCATCGACAACAGGATGGCCTCGTAGTGTTTGACCTTGTCCTTCTGCCCGCCCATCTGCTCGAGCGCCCCCTTGGGCATGCCGGGCATCATCTTCATGATGTCCTCGAGCGGGCCCATCTTGCGCACGCTGCGCATCTGCTCCAAGAAGTCCTCGAGCGTGAAGTCGGACTTGCGCATGCGCGCCGCGAGCTTCTCGGCGTCAGCGGCCGAGACCGCCTGCTGTGCCTTTTCGACCAGTCCGACGACGTCGCCCATGCCGAGGATGCGGCCGGCAAGCCGTTGCGCGTCGAACACCTCGAGACCGTCGAGCTTCTCGCCCACGCCCAGGAACAGGATGGGCTTGCCCGTGACCTGACGCAGCGACAGCGCCGCACCGCCGCGCGCGTCACCGTCCATCTTGGAGAGCACCACGCCGTCCACACCGATGCGCTCGGCGAACGTCTGGCCCACGCGCACCGACTCCTGGCCGATCATGCCATCCACCACGAGCAGCACTTGATGTGCGCGCACGGTGCGCTTCAGGTCCTCGAGCTCGGCCATGAGTTCGTCGTCCACGTGCAGCCGGCCGGCGGTGTCGAGGATGAGGAAGTCGAAGCCGCGCGTGCGCGCCTGCTCCAACGCGCCCACCGCGATGTCGTGCGGCTTCGTGCCGTCGCTCGCGCGCCAGAACCCCGCGCCGGCACCCTGTGCCACGCGTTCCAACTGGTCGATGGCGGCCGGGCGGTAGATGTCGGCCGAGACCAGCAGCGT
>CAZADU010000250.1:0-1528 GCA_964483945.1 uncultured bacterium | reverse complement strand
GCCTCGCGCACGCCGAGCCGTTCGCGCCGGATGCGCTCCGCGAGCGTCTCGCCGTCGTACAGCGCCATGGCGATGAACAGCCGGCCGTCCGCGGTCTCGTCCACCGCGTGGATGGTGCAGATGTTGGGGTGGTCGAGCGCCGAGGCCGAGCGCGCCTCGCGCAGGAAGCGCTGCTTGGCTTCCGCGTCGAGCGAGAGCTGCTGCGTCAGGAACTTCAGCGCCACGTCGCGATCGAGGCGCTCGTCGTGCGCCCGGTAGACGATGCCCATCCCGCCCGCGCCGATCTGGCCCAGGATGCGGTAGTGGAGTACGGTCTGCCCGATCATCCGCAGTTCTCGCTGCTCAGCGTACGTGCGGAGCTGGGCGCACCACGCTGTACGCGCCGCCGCTGATGCGCCAGCCCGCCTCGGTGCGGATCAGGTTGAACACGTCCACACCCGTGTGGCTCGGCTGGCCGTCGATCGAGAAGCGGTAGGCGCACCAGACCGAGGCGAGATCGCCCTCGACCTGCACCGTCGGCGTGCCCGTGATCTCCTCGAGCAGCACGGTCTTCTCGAGCGTGAGCTTCTCGATCCACTCGCGGTTCGAAAAGTGCTTCTCGACGCGCTTGCCGTCCTCGCTGCGCGTGTTGACGAAGACTCCTTCAGGGAGCACGCTGCGCGCCGCGGCCTCCGGGTCGCGCGCGTGCATGGCGTCGAAGAAGGCCTGCACGGTCGCGAGCACCGCCGTGCGCTCGGACGGGGCGCTCGACGTGACGGTGCAGGCGGGGAAGAAGGCGAGGGCGAGCAGCGTGGTGCGCAGGCGATGCATGCCACGATTCTCCAACCATCCTCGCCGAATGCCAGAGCTTGCTAAGCTCTCCGCTCCCCCGGGATGACTCTCGCCCAAGGCCACGCGCTCGCGCACTACACGATTCTCGGCCCGCTCGGGGCGGGGGCGATGGGGGAGGTCTATCGCGCGAAGGACTCGAAGCTCGGCCGCGAGGTCGCGATCAAGGTGCTGCCCGAGCACTTCTCCGCCGACGAGGAGCGCCTGAAGCGCTTCGAGCGCGAGGCGAAGACGCTCGCGTCGCTCAACCATCCGAACGTGGCGCAGATCTTCGGCGTCGACCAGGTCGGCGACACGTGCTTTCTCGTGCTCGAACTCGTGCCAGGCGAATCCCTCGAGGAGCGGCTGAAGAAGGGGCCGCTGCCGCTCGAGGACGCGCTCGAGGTCTGCAAGCAGATCGCCGAAGGGCTCGAGGCCGCGCACGAGGCCGGCGTGATCCACCGCGACCTCAAGCCCGCGAACATCAGCCTCACGCCCGAAGGCAAGGTCAAGGTGCTCGACTTCGGCCTGGCGAAGCCGGCGCACGAGGGCCAGCCGGGCTCCTACACCGACAGCGTGCTCTCGACCGAGGCCGGGCGCCTCTTGGGCACGCCGACCTACATGGCGCCCGAGCAGGCGCGCGGCAAGTCGATCGACAGGCGCGTCGACATCTGGGCCTTCGGCTGCGTTCTCTACGAGTGTCTGACGGCGAAGCGCGCCT
>CAZADU010000249.1:0-1805 GCA_964483945.1 uncultured bacterium | reverse complement strand
GTGCTCACCATCACCGACACACTGCTGGGACTGCTCGGCAAGCCGCGCACCCTGGTGCGATTCGTCGAGGACCGCCCCGGGCACGACCGCCGCTATGCGGTGGACTCCAGCAAGCTCACGCGCGTGACCGGCTGGAAGCCGGAGATCCCTTTTGAACAGGGCATTCGCCAGACGGTGACGTGGTTCCAGCAGAACCACGACTGGTGGCGGGCGATCAAGAGCGGCGAGTTCCGTGCGTACTACGAGCGCATGTACGGCCAGCGCAAGGTCCTGGGCGAGGTGAAGGCTTGAAGCAGGCGCGCACCGCCACGTTCCTCGCGGTACTGCTGTTCGGGGCGTCGGTCGCGCACGCGCAGGGCGGTGCGGTGGACCTCATGGGTGCGACGGGAGGCGGCCGCAACGTCGTCGCGCCGACGGGCGGCCCGATCATCGCCCCGATGAGCAGGCCCGTGGATCCGGCGGAGTACGTGGTCGGGCCCGGGGACATGCTCCAACTTAACTTGAGCGGTGGTGTCACGCGCTCGTGGGACACCTTGATCCTGCCCGAGGGCACGCTCTATGTCCCGAGCATCGGGCCCATCCCGCTCACGGGGATGACTCTGGAGGAGGCGCGCAAGTCCGTTCTGCAGCGGCTCTCCAGCGAATACCGCGGTGTGTCCGTGGACCTGCGACTGTTGCGCCCACGCACGTTCCTCGTGAACCTGATCGGCGAGACGAGCCGGCCGGGCGCGCTCGAGGTGTCGGCCACCAGCCGCGCCAGCGAGGTGCTGTCCGAGTCGTACTTCACACCGCCCGCGTCGCGACGCAATGTCGAGATCCGTCGGCGCACGCCGCAGGGCGAGACGCGCATCCGCATGGACCTGACGCGCTTCCGGCTTACCGGGTACCTCGAGCGCGACCCGCTGTTGCGAGAGGGGGACGTGTTGTTCTTCCCGAGGGTGGTGGCGCAGGCGTCCATCGACGGTGCCGTGGCCCGTGCCGGCACGTACGAAGTGACCGCGACGGACAGCTTGAGCACGCTGTTCGAACTCGCCGGTGGCGCCACGCCGAGTGCGACCGATCGGGCCGTGCTGGTGCGGTTTCCCGAGCCCAGCCGCGCGGACTCGCTGTCGTTCAGTGTCTCGGACCTGCTTGCCCGGCGCTTCGACACGCTCCTTCGTGATGGCGATCGCGTGTTCGTGTACTTCATGTCGCGCTACCAGTTCCTCGAGCAGGCGGGCATCTTCGGTGAAGTGACGCGGCCGGGTACCTACCCGCTGATGCCGGGACTCACACGGCTCACGGACCTGGTGCGCACCGCGGGCGGATTTCTGCCCGAGGCAGACCTCGCATCGCTGCGGGTGTTCCGTGCGAGCGGTACCGCGGGTGAGCCCGATCCCGAACTTGATCGCCTGAACCAGATCGGGCGCGGCGACATGAGCGAGTCCGAGTACCAGGCGCTGCGCGCTCGTGGCACCTCCCGCCGACAGGACTTCCGCGTGGACTGGGGCCAGGTGAAGCCCGGCGGGGATCTCGACCTCGAGTTGCGGGGCGGCGACGTCGTGCGCGTGGACCGGGTGGCGTCCGCGATTCGCGTCGAGGGGGAGGTGCGCCAGCCAGGGCTCATTCACTATCAGGGTGGCCGGAGCGCGGAAGACTATGTGAAGCTCGCGGGCGGATACGGTGAGCGCGCCGTTCGCAGCAAAATGACCGTGAAGCGTTCGGTGACCGGCCAGACCATTCTCGCGCGGGACGTGGACAGGATCGAGCCGGGTGACCTGGTCTGGGTGCCGGAGAAGGGCGATCCCAAGACCTGGCAAAACCTG
>CAZADU010000248.1:0-6902 GCA_964483945.1 uncultured bacterium | reverse complement strand
CAGGCCCGGGTGAACGCGCCCGACCCCGTGTGGCCGGCATCCGTCATTAGTGGCGGCATGGACCTCGGCACGCGTCACTACAGCGCGGCCGAGCTCTGCACGATCCTGAACACGTCGGGCGGTGGTAAGGGCAAGATTACGCTTGCTCACCAGTTGATCGCCGCGAACCTCAATCTCGCGAACAAGGCGCAGGGCTGCGCCGAACTCACGACCTGCATCGCGCTCGCGAACTCCCAGATCGGCAGCACGGACCTGAACGCGCTGGTCGCTGCCAACTGCACGGGTAAACCGAGCAGTCGGCCTGCCATCTGCAGCGAGGACGTGCCGTCAGCCAACACCTGCCTCACGGCGTTCAATGAGGGCGTACTCGGCGGAGTCTGTGGCCCGCACTGCAGCGTGGGCCCCCCGGGTGTGAACCTCAAGTCCGGCGCGACGCCGGGCGTCTCCACCGACACGAAGAAGTCGTCGTGGGGCGGGTTGAAGTCCATCTACCGGTAGTCAGCATTGAACAGGGCCGGTCCGCCGGCCCTGTTTCATCATCAGGCACTGAGGGCGGGAACGCGGTCTCGACCGTGCTCCCGCCCGCATGCTAACTCCCCCAGCGATTTCAACCGCCCGCAGGGACGCGGAGCGGGCAGTGCCACCCAGCCGCATCAGGCCATGAGGCCCGCGGCCAGTGAGACGCACGGCGGCTCCGACCCCCCAGGGCTGCAACGCGTGAGAGCCGAGATGCTCCCCGCCGAAGGCGACGCGATCCCCTCCCGAGGTCATGCGCCCCGCTGGAACTCGGGACGGATGGTTGGCAGGGCCGCGTGTGCGGGAGCGCTTGCCGCACTGCTCGTGGGCTCAATCGCCACGCAGGCGGTCGCCCAGACCATCAGCGCGACCACATACCCCTTCGCCGCTACGAGCGGGGCCGCGCTCGAGGACATGTCCGCTGGCACGACCACGCTTGTCGGAGCCAACCTCGACGACGCGGTCTCGGCGGTCACCGCGATCGGATTCGATTACTGGTTCGTCGGCACCCGGCAGACACAGTTCTCGGTGAACTCGAACGGACTGCTCCGGCTCGGTTCGACGGTCATCGGGAATGCCTCCACGAACAACCTCGCCAGCGGCACGCAGACGCCGCAGATCGCTTCCTACTGGGACGACCTGTGGGTTGGCACCAACGGCAAGGTCCACTACAAGGTCGTGGGCTCCGCTCCGAGCCGCAAGCTGGTGGTGGAGTGGCAGAACCTGCAGGTGCCCCGTGTCGGCACCGGCCAATCGGGTGCCGCGACCTGGCAGTGCTGGCTCTCGGAATCCACGGGTGCGATCGAGTTCGTCTACGGCAGCGGGTTCTCCACCAACTCGGCCCAGGGCGGAGCCTCCGTCGGGTTCGGCAGCTCGGCCTCGGTGTTCGCGAGCGTCACGGTGAGCTCGAACACGGTCGCCTACGGCACCGCGAACAACGTCAACTCAGTCGTGGTTCCCGCGGGTACCCGCTACGCGTTCCCTCCGCCCGTGCCCTCGGCTCCGACCAGCCTCACGTTCACGAGCGTGGCCGCGGTCAGCATGACGCTCAACTGGACGGATGCTTCCGCCAATGAGGTGGGGTTCGTCGTGTACCGCTCCACCGACGGGGTGAACTACACGTTCGCGGCGCAGGTACCTGCCAACTCGACCTCGAGCACCCAGTCGGGGCTGACGCCGTCCACCACCTATTACTGGCGGGTGCATGCCGTGACCGAGGGTGCGCTGAGCGCGATGCTCGCCGGCAGCCAGGCGACAGCTCCTCCGGGCTCGATCACCACCACCGGCAGCGGCATTTGGAGCTCCACATCCCCCGACGCGCCATGGCCGGGAGGAGTGCCGCCCACACCCTCGGATGTCGTCACCATCGCGGACGGTCATGTTGTGACCTTGGATGTGTCCGCGAACAGCTTCGGGCTCGTGGTGGGGCAGGGTTCCTCTGGCGAGCTGGCGTTCGAATCGACGACGGCACGGACGCTGACCGTGGCGACCGACGTGACGGTCTCCGCGGGGGGCCAGGTCCGCTCCGCGGCGACCGGCAGCCAGACGGGTCATGTGCTGTCCCTGGGTGGCAGTGTGATCAACAACGGCACCCTGGACCTGAGCACCAACGGCGAGACCGCGGGCGCCACGCTCACGTTCACCGGAGCCACAAACACAAGTCTCTCGGGCAGCGGATCGGTCACCGACCTGCGCTCCCTCACCGTGAACAAGGGGACCGGGACCGCGGCGGTGCTCTCGGTCCAACCCGCGAGCCTCACCGTTCGAGGGGCCGCGTCGGGTGCGCCGGGCTTCGTCACGATCACGAATGGCACGTTGCGGTTCGGGGGCACTTACTCCTTCGCCAATCCCGTGTTCACCTCGGCGGCCTACGTCATGGTCGCCAATGCCGGGCTCTGGCTGGACAATCCCAACGTCACCGTCACCGCGCAGGCCGCCTCGCCGTCCTCCGCGGGCCTGCTCCGCGTCTCGCAGGGAACGTTCCGAGTGGGCACGGCTGCGGACCATTCGTTCCAGCTCTTCACCGGAGCCTCGATCTGGATCGAGGGCGGGCTCGTCGAGGCGTCGGGGCGGTTCGCGGTCCAGTCCGTCACCAATCGCGTGAGCTATTTGCAGTCCGGAGGCACACTCGTGGTGCCCACGGTCGGGAACACATCCACGACTCTCGCCAGCTTCGACCTCGGCACGCAGACGACCTCGTCGATGAACATGAGTGGCGGTAGCATCGTGTTGCAGGCCCCGTCCTCTGCGGCGAGCGGGCCGCGTGACTTCCGGAACTCGGCGGGGATCCAGGCGGTGACTGGCGGCACGTTGCAGCTGGGCAATGCTTCCACGGCACCATCGTCCACGTTCCGCCTCACCGGTACGGGCCCGGGGCTCTCGTTCACCGGCAGTTCCAACGGTCACTCGGCGCTGCTCGCCGCCAACTTCACCTCGGGTGGCACCAGCACGATCGCCGCGGGTGACACGCTCAAGCTGAACGGATTCCGGTTCACCCAGTCCGGCGGCGACCTCGTGAACGAGGGGCGCATCGCCAGCACCACGGGCAACAGCGAGCTGTCGTTCCTGGGTACGGGCGCGGGGCAGACCTATTCCGGCAGTGGCGTGATCGTCGTGCCGCTGCAGGGCGTGGGGCTCACCGTCGACAACCCCGACGGCGTGACGCTGTCGCCGTCCATCCCGCAGAACGTCATCACGCAGCGCGTGAACCTTGCGCGAGGCATGCTGATCAACAGCCAGTTGCTGACGATCGGCAACTCCGACACGACCGTCACCGCCATCATCCAGCGCGGTTCGGCCGGGCAGACCGATGATGCCGGCGAGTTCGACGTGGCGCCCACGCTCAACCTGGGACCGGCGGGGCTGTCCCTGGTGTACCAGCAGGCCGGGAGCCCCACGCTCACCGCGCTCGAGGTTCCCGCGGGCCGGAGCGTTCGTGCGCTGACGATGAACTCCACGAACGGCATGGTGGTCGCTGGCGGCGCACTCACCGTGACGACCACCCTCACGCTCACGTCGGGTGTCGTTCAATCCTCGGCTGCGAGTCCGCTGCGGCTCGCCAACTCCATGAGCGCCCCGCCGGCGGGCTCCGCTTCGAGCTACGTCGAGGGTCCGCTTGCCATCGAGTTCGCGGTGAGCAGCTCCACGAACCGCACGTTCGCGATCGGCGCTGGTGGGGCCCACCGGCCGCTCGTGCTCAAGAGCGTCAACACGGGCGGCGTGTCACGCGACTTCACCGCCGAGGTAATACCCGGCGCCACCGGCGGTACGCCGCTCTCACCGCTGGCCGCGCTCACCAGCACGCGGTATTGGCGTGTGAACAACACCGC
Organism: uncultured bacterium; assembly: GCA_964483945.1. GTDB lineage: Bacteria > Eisenbacteria > RBG-16-71-46 > RBG-16-71-46 > RBG-16-71-46 > JAIOPA01. Next base: position 3,057 of record CAZADU010000248.1, on the reverse strand, counting down.
CAACCTGAACGCCACCGCGCGCGTGAACCTCACGTTCGGCTCGGACGACAACATCGGCACGCTCGCGAACGCGCGCGTGGGGCAGTCCGCGACCTCCGCCGGCAGCTACACGAATCTCGGAGGCACGACCACCGGTACAGCCACCGCGGGCACGGTCGAGTCCAACGTCAACCTCACTCCCGGCGGGGACTTCTTCGCCATCGCCAGCACGGGCGCGCTGGCGAGTTCGTGGGATGGCGGCGCCAGCACCGCCAACTGGGGCGACCCCGCCAACTGGAGTCCGGACGGCGTGCCCACGGCGAGCACGTTGGTGTCACTGTCGCTTGGGAGCCCGGCCACCATCAACGTCAACGGGACGTTCTCCACGTCGAATCTGACCGTCGGCTCCAATGTCACGCTGGCGGTGGGAAGCGGGACGCTGAACGTCACGGGTACGCTCTCACAGTTGGGCGGAACGCTCACGACCGGCTCCGGCGCGCTGAACGTGACCGGCACCTCCAGTCTGTCAGGCGGCGCCCTGCAGGTGGGGGCGGGTATCTACACGGCCACCGGGGCACTCACGATGTCCGGAGTCACGGCGTCGATCACGGGCGGCGGCAGCATCGTTTCCACGGGCAACTTCACGCTCTCCGGTGGCAGCCTGTCGCTTGGCAGCGGCACGCTTGAGTTGAAGGCCAACTTCACGCGCACGGCGGGCCTGTTCGTCGGGGGCACCGGGACGACGCTCGTCTCCGGGATCAATACGCAGACCATCAGCGCCGGTGTCTCGCACAACAACCTCGTGCTCCGCAACGGTGGCGCGGGCAAACCCAAGCGTTTCGAGTCCGAGATCTCGCATGTGATCGGCAACAACTTCACGGTGGAGAGCACGGCGCAGCTCGGACTCCTCGCCAGCAATGAGACGCGCTTCTCGGTATTCGGCAGTTTCGGGTATTCGGGCATCGCGGGCGCCACGGGCGTGTCGAGTATCCGTATCGACCTGCGGGGCTCTGGCCGCACCATCAGCGGTGCGGGCGGCGGCATCACCAGCCTCACGGCGGGCGAGGCAGGGGACGCGAGCGCCCGGGTGATCCCCTCGGCCTCGGTGCGCCGGCACACGCGGCGTACCGACCCGGCCAAGGGTGTGTGGCTGCCGGACTCCGCCGGTGGCAAGCCGCACCTGCGGCTGGAGCACACGTATGCGCGGGAAAGAGCCGAGGTGGAACGCATCCTGGCGGCTTCAGACCCCGAGGAGATGGTGATCATCGAGCTCGATGATGCCACCATCACCCGCAACCCGGCGTCGTTTGCGAACCTGACCCCGGGGGACTCCTTCGGGTCCCTGGCGGGAATCGGAGGCGAGTCCTCGGCCACGCCCATCACAACGCTCCCCATGCCGGTGACGGTGGAGTTCAGCGGCAGTTACTCCCTGGCCGAAAACGTCACCATGGCCTCGTCGCAGGCGCTGACTGTGGGCGGCCGGCTCGATTGCGGTGCCTTCACCATCGGTGGTGCGGGGCTCTTGAGCCTGTCGGGCACGCTGTCCACCACCGTGAACAACGCCGCTGGCCTCGGGGCCACGGTGCTCACCACCGGTTCCAACGTCTACGACTCGGGCTCCGCGATCGAGTATGCCGCGCCCGGCAACCAGACCGTGAACGCCACCAATCACCCCGCTTCCTCGATGTTGCGGACCCTGGGAAGTGGCACCAAGACGCTGACCGGCGACAAGACGTTCACGGGTGGCTCCGGCTTCAGCCTCACGAACGGCGTCATCTATGTAGGCGCGGGCACCACATTCGCGGACGGCGGTTCGCGCATCTCGTTCGCGACGTCGCAATACGCGAACGTCGTGGTCGAGGGCACGTATCAGTCCACGGGCGCCGGCGGTCTCTCTTACGAGGCGGGGTCCTTTGATTCGAACGTCCTCGCCCCGGACGGCACCGCATTCGGCGACTTGAGACTGAACTTCCCGAACTCGAGCTTCCCCCTCGACCTGAACGCTTCCGGAACCGTCAACTACACGTTCCGCAAGGTGGTCTTCGGTGGTTCGTCCGGCACCGGCACCGCCGGCGGCACGCTGCGCATGAGCGAGACCGGCACGACGAACGTCACCGTCACCGATTCCGTGTTCGTCATCCCGCGCGACAGCACCCAGTCGAGCGGCGGGTTCGGCGGCACGGCGTCCAAGTCCAGCACGGTCACGCTGCTCGGGCACGTGAAGAGCACGAGCCGCGCGACGACTCAGCCGCTCGTCAACGGGACGGGCAGCAACACGCTCGTGTTTGCGGGGACGGGCGCGCAGACGCTGGCCTACGACACCAGCGCCACGGTGCTGGCGGGCGTCCCCGTGCAGGTGACGAATCCCGCCGGACTCGTGCTGACCGGCCCCGGAACGACGCTCACGCTCGGCAGCGGCTCCTCGCTGGCGCTTGGCGCCGCGAATGTGGTCACGGGTGCGAACACGCTCGGTCTCGCGGCCGGCGTGCCGCTCACGCGTACGACGGGCCGCGTCATCGGCCGGCTCGAGAAGGGCCTCAACTCAGGGCTCGCCCCCTCGGCCACGTACGAGATCGGTACGTCCACCGACGACCTGCCGGTGAGCGTGGCGTTCGGCAACGTCACGGCGGCTGGCCGGCTCGCGGCCAGCACCACGGCGGGCGAGCACCCGACCATCGCCACGTCGGGCATCGATGCGACCCGCTCGGTCAATCGCTTCTTCTCGCTACAGAACACGGGCCTCGTATTCGACTCGGCGAGCGTCGCCGTCACCTGGCCAGCCGCCGACCTGGACGCCGGGGCGCAGCCGGATTCGTTCATCATGCGCCGGTACGACGCCCCGAACTGGTCGCCCACGTCCACCGGTCCCGCGACCGCGACCACGATGCAGGCGAGCGGGATCACGGCATTCAGCGACTTCGCGGTGGGCGAGGAGCAGTTCTACGACATCGTCGCTTCCGCGGGGGCCAACGGCGCCATCTCGCCCCCAGGCACCACCGCGATCGCGTACGGCGCCACACCCACGTTCACGTTCACGCCGGACTTCGGCTACCACGTGGCGGACGTGCTGGTGGACGG
>CAZADU010000247.1:0-3992 GCA_964483945.1 uncultured bacterium | reverse complement strand
GCCCGCACCGAACAGTGCCGCGAATACCTGATCGCGCAGCAGCCCGAGCACGCGCGACAGGAACGTCGCGGCACTCACCTTGCCCACTTGTCCGGCCACGCCTGCGGTGGCGGCCGGGGCGGCGTCGCGCGGGGAGCCCGTGTTCATCGCCGAGCTCGCGGCCAGCCGGATCGCGTGCTAGCTTGCGCCCCCATGCTCGCCCTCACCGCCGTCCCCGTCGATGCCGTGCTCACGCCGCTGCAGGCGTTCGTGCTTGGCGCCGTGCAGGGCATCACCGAACTGTTGCCCATCTCGAGCAGTGCCCATCTGTATCTGGTCCCCACATTGCTTGGCTGGCGGTACGAGGGCGTGGCGTTCGACGTCGCGCTGCACGCCGGCACGCTGGTCGCCCTGGTGGGCGCGTTCCTCGACGACTGGCTTGGCATGCTGCGAGACGCCAACCACGCGGATCCCGTGCGGCGGCGCGACGCGCGCATGCTGTTCGGCGTCATCGTGCTGGGCACGATCCCAGGACTCATCGCGGGCAAGCTGCTCAACGACAGCGTGGACCAACTGCGCTCGGTGCCACTGCAGGCGGCGACGCTATCGGTGTTCGGACTGGTGCTGTGGGCCGCCGATCGCTTCTCGCCGCGCGCCGAGACCGTGCGGGTCCCATCGTGGCGCACCGCGCTGGGCGTGGGGCTCGCGCAGTGCCTGGCGCTGGTGCCGGGCGTGTCGCGCTCGGGCATCACCATGACGGCCGGCCGAGTCGCGGGGCTCTCGCGCCTGTCTGCGGCGCGGTTCTCGTTCCTTTTGAGCACACCGATCACACTCGCTGCGGTCGCGTACAAGATGCTATCCGACTCGGACCAACTCCTGAACCAACTGCCATTCTCCACGCTGCTCATCGGCATGGCGAGCTCGGCGTTGTTCAGCTTCCTGGCCATCCGCTTCATGCTCGGCCTGCTGCGACGCACCGGCTTCGGCGTGTTCGCCGCGTATCGCGTCGCACTCGCGATCGGCCTGCTCGTGTGGGCCGCGCGGGCCTGACGCGCGGCGGCGGTCATGCGCTCCCGGGCGGGCGCGACACGCGGTCACGGAAGTAGCGGTTCATGCGGTCGCGCAGGTGCAGTCGCGCGCGGTGCAGTCGCGACTTCACCGCCGCAACACTGAGCCCCAGCTCTTGCGACACGTCGGCGTTCGACTGCTCCATGATGTCGCGCAGCACGAACACCTCGCGCTCGTTGGCCGGCAACAGCTCCACCTCGCGCCCAAGCACGTCGCGCGTCTCGGCGTCGAGCAGCTCCTCGAGCGGCTGCGACGACCAGTCCGGAATCGCCAGCGGCTCGGCGTCACCGTCACCGCCCTGCGACTGCTCGTAGGACACGTGTCCATCGCGGCGGCGGCGCAACTTCATCAGGCTGGCGTTCGTGGCGATGCGATAGAGCCAGGTCGAGAAGCGCGCCTCGCGCTTGAATTGGGGGAGCCCGCGGTACGCCGACAGGAACGCGTCCTGCAGCGCTTCGGCCGCGTCATCGTCGTGCCGCAGGATCTTCGCGCACAGCCGGTAGACGCGGTCGCGGTAGCGGCGCACCAGCTCGTCGAAGGCACGGTTCTCCCCGCCCGCCGTCAGCTCGACGAGTTCGGCGTCCGTGCGTTCGGTCAGGTTGCCGCTCATGCGCGTGCTCCCGGGTCGGCGCTCGCGGAAGTCGCGTGCGCTCGTGCCTGACCGGAGTCATACACGATTTCGCCTGCGAGCACCGTCCAGCGGGGCCCAGCGGCCGCCAGAGCCTCCGGATCCGTGGCGTGCAAGTCGCGGTCCCAGACCACCAGGTCAGCGACCTCGCCGGGTTCCAGTACGCCGCGGCCGAGGCCGCCGGCCGCGAGCCGTGCTGCGCCTGAGGTGTAGGCGGTGAGTGCGGCGTCGAGCGAGATGGCCTGCCCGGGCTCGAGTGGCCGGCCGTCGGCGGTGAGCCGTGCGGTCGCACTGGCGAGTCCCAGCCGCGCGAGCGGAGGTTCCACCGGAGCGTCCGAGCCGAACGCCAGCGCCACACCCGCCTCGAGCAGCGACTTCCATGGGTAGGCATTCCGGCAACGCGACCCCCAGGCACGCCGTGCCACCGGGGCATCGGTGGTGAAGTGCTGCGGCTGCATCGAGGCCGCCACGCCGAGTCGTGCGAAGCGCGCGAGGTCGGCGGGGTCCACAAGCTGCGCGTGCTCGATGCGCGGAGGCAGCGGTAGCTCCGCGAGCGATTGGCGCTGGGCCTCGATCGCGTCGAGGGCGTGGCGCACGGCCGCGTCGCCGATGGCGTGGATCGCCACCGAGAACCCGGCCGCGGCGGCCCTCGCGGTCTCGGCCGCGAGTTCGGCCTGCGACAGCAACGCCATGCCGGTGCCGGCGAAGTCGTCGTATGGCGCGAGCAGTGCCGCCGTGCGCGACCCCAGCGTGCCGTCGGCGAAGAGTTTGAGCGAACCCCAGCGGAACCACGCGTCGCCCTCGCCCCCGCGCCGAGCCTGCGCCGCGGCGTCCCGCACCTGCTCGGGGCCCACGTGCTGCAACACGCGCAGCCGGTGCCTCGCGGCGAGCGCGCGCAAGTGCTGCGCGTCGGGTTCGTTGCGCTGGAAGTCGTGCACCGTCGTCACTCCCTCGGCATGCAGCGCGGCCGCGGCTTCATCGAGCAGTGTGTCGTCCACCCCTGGCCCGGCGCGGTCCTCGAGGGATTGGAACGCGCGCACCGCGTGCTCGCGCACGATGCCCGTGAGCTCGCCCGAGGCCTCTCGCTCGTAGCGTCCGCCCTCGGGATCCGGCCTGGCGCGTGTGACACCCGCCGCGACCAGTGCTGCCGTGTTCACCCACAGCGCGTGGAAGTCGTGGCGGTGCAGGAGCACCGGGCGCATCGGGGCGATAGCGTCGAGCGATGCACGATCGGGGGCCTGCTCCCAGCCGCTCTCGTCCCAGCCGCGCCCGACGAGCGGCGTGTCCCCCGGAGGCAACGAGGCGAGCGCCTCGCGAACGCGCGCGAGCGCGGCCTCGCGTGACGCCGCACCGTACAGGTCCGGCTGGCGCCGGGATCGCGCCCACGGGACCAGGTGCACGTGAGCGTCGGTGAGGCCTGGAGTGAGCGTGGCCCCTTCGGCGTCCAGCACGCGAGCGTCCGGCGCGGCCGCACGAAGCTCCCGCTCCTCCCCCAACTGGACCACACGGCCGCCACGCAACAGCACCGCCCGGGCCGCGAGCGGTACGCCGGACCACAACCGCGCGTTCACGAACAGCAGTTCGCCGGTCATGCGCCCTCCGCGGCGACGGTGTTGGTGAGCGTGCCCACGCCCTCCACCGTCACCTCGACGACGTCGCCGGGTTCGACCGGCGCGATACCGGCCGGCGTGCCGGTGGCGATGACGTCGCCCGGTTCGAGCGTGAGAAAGCGCGACAGGTAGCTGACCAGGAACGCGGGGCCGAAGTGCATGCGGCTCGTGCGCGCCGACTGGCGCAGCTGGCCGTTCACGCGCAACTCGAGGGCCAGGTCGCGCGGGTCCAGCCCGAGCGCGCTACAGGGCCCGAACGGCGCGAACGTGTCGCTGCCCTTGGCGCGCGACCACTGGCCGTCCTGCTTCTGCCAGTCACGCGCACTCACGTCGTTGAAGCAGGTCACACCCGCCACGTGCGCCAGCGCGTCGGCCTCGTTCACGCGCCGCGCGCGGCGGCCGATGACGAGTGCCATCTCGCCCTCGGGGTCCAGGCGCTGCACGCCGGCGGGCTTCACGATGGCACCACCCGGGGCCAGTACGGCACTGGGCGGCTTGAAGAAGAACAGTGGCTCGTCGGGCGGCGACTGCGTTCCGGCGGCGACCGTGAGGCTCTCCTTCACGTGCTCGACGTAGTTGAGGCCGATGCAGATGATCTTGCTCGGCTCGCACGGCGCGAGGCGCGGGGAATTCGCGGGGTCGCGCTGACTCGAGGCCACGCCACCGCGCCAAGGCGGTGCCGTCAGGCGCTCGAGGTGATCGCCGCG
>CAZADU010000246.1:0-2114 GCA_964483945.1 uncultured bacterium | reverse complement strand
CGAGGAGGCAGCGGCTGAGGAGCTGGGAGTGTCTCAAGTGCCGACGTCCCGCGGTCCGCTGGGTAGGATCGGCAGCCCCTCAGGCTGCAGCGACGCGCCCCACTCGCCCGGCTTTGTGCAGACGTCGGCTTCCGACAGGATGCGCAGCTTCAACGCCGCCGTGAACCGTCGCGCCGACCTGGTCACCACCTCGTTCGCCCCCGTCATCCCGGGCGGCTCTATGGTCGTGGACAGCTCCGAATTCGGTCTCGTCCTCGACACAACACGTCCAGAGGCTCGGTGTCTAATAGATGGTTTCAGACAGGGCGAAACCTGTCAACGATTGTGATACACAAGCGTGGTGAGTTTACTGCCGCCTCTCCAGAGTTTTGTAGGGGCTTTCGCTAGACCGGCATCTCCGACCACGCTGCCGATCTCCTCACGCGACTGACCTTCCCCTCGGAAGCTGACGCAGTGTGGGTAGCCAGTCCTCTGCTAGCCTGGCCGGACGGCGGACTCGACCGGCGACGTGCGTTCAACCTCGCATCGGCGCGTGATGCGGGGACGGCGGCTCGGCCGCATCCCATCGCCCGGTCGGCGAGACTCCGGAGCCACTCCATCGCCAGAGCCGGCGCGCGACGCCGTGCTTCGCCGGAGCCCGTTTCGAAGGGCGTGGCGCCAGTCGGGTCGTAGCGCTCGACGGGTGGCGGCGAGTTAACGGAAGCGAACTTTCAAACTGCCCCAGCTCGTGCGCTGCACTGGGCCGACGAAGGCGTTGCGCTCCAGGAACACGACCGCGTCATCAAAATCGCCATCCGCTCCGTTTGCTCGCGCACCCGCCTCGAACGCGATCCACATGCTGCCTGCATTGACTCCGGTGCCCCCATAGAAGAGCACCTGCGCCGCACCCCCTGGGTTCCTCGCGTCCTGCGAGTGGAACACGCCGTCCGGGCCCTGGACATAGAAGCCGATCGCCCGCCGATTGCCACCCAGGGTAGTGCGCGTACTCACCAATGCCGCCATCGAATCGAACAGGTTCACGACGATCCGCGCGGGAGCCGTGCGGAACGACACGACGACGAACCACCCCGGCCCGGCAGCGGCCGGAAATAACTCCACGAACGACTCCGTCAGCGTGCTCCCGTCGTAGAGGCCCAGGCTGAGCCCGGGCTCCTTGAGTCCGAGTTCACATTGGAACGTGTATGTGGAGTTCGTGAGGTAGTACATCTGCATCAGTTGCGCATCGACCTGTGCCTGCTGGACGTCGATCGACTCGCCAATCGAGCGGAGATAGTCCTGTAGCCCGGTGCCACTCACGGGTATCTGCGGAGCACGCAGTCCGTACTCGTCCGCGGCGGTCGTCCGCGGTGCGAGCATGAGGAGGAGTGCGAGCAGATAGACGACACGGGTGAACATGCGAACCCCCTGAAGGTCGCCGGAGCGCTGTGGTCAGTCGGGAACTGGGTGCACGTCCTGTGAACCGTTCGCCCATTCTCGTCGACGTCCTTCGGCCTGTCCACGGCTACTTGGACATGGCTGGCCCCGTCGCCGCTGGGCAACAGGCCTGCGCGCCGAGGCGGGCGCGGATCCGCATGACGTGCCCCCGGTGAAGGAACCAACCCCTAGATGACCTTCAGCGATTCGGCCCCAGTGCGTTCGGGCTTGAGCGTGGCCAGCTGCGGCCTCGGCGTCAGGCCGGTGCCAGATCGCTGAGAACGATCCAGCGAGTGCGCCTGTCCCAGCGACTCAGGCGGATGCGAGCGAGTCGTCGGTGCCAGTTCTGCACTTTCGATTTCCACGCCCGCTCGCGATGAGTATTTCGTGCTTGACGCGATTCGGGTGCCCGAGAGTGCGTGCCCGAGACGCTGCTCGCGCTTCGCTCGCAAACGCTCGAGGCCGCCCGCACGAGGCTTCAAGCGTGCTGCAACTCGCGTGATCTCATCCCGACCCCCGTTTCGCGCCCTGAGCGCATCCACGGCGCTCGAAAATGCTCGTGCTAGGCTCGTGCACAGCCCTCGTGATCACTCTGCCCCCGAAGCGGAGTTGGGTCATGATCTACGCTGAGATGCTGCGGCTGGACCCCGATGTGCTCTTGCGCGAGACGACCGAGTTCACGAAGCAGGAGCGCTCGGTCA
>CAZADU010000245.1:0-3744 GCA_964483945.1 uncultured bacterium | reverse complement strand
GCCCCGAGTACGCGAAGCTCGGCCTCGAACTGTTCGTGAGTGCTGGGCCGGAGGCGCTGAAGGCTCTCAAGTCGCGGGGAAGGCGCGTATTCCTGGATCTCAAGCTGCACGACATCCCCAACACGGTGAAGGGCGCTGCCGCCTCGGCGTCGCGCATCGGTGCCGACCTGCTCACCGTTCACGCCACGGGCGGGCCCGCCATGGTCGCGGCCGCGGTGGAGGGCATCCGCGAGGCGGGTGGCAGCACACGCGTGGTGGCCGTCACGCTGCTCACGAGTCTCGATCCGGCCGACATGCCGCCGGGCTTCGAGCAACCCTTCGACCTGCACGATGTGGCCGCGCGGCTGACCGACCAGGCGTTGCGCGCCGGCGCGTTCGGCGTCGTGTGCTCGGCCGCCGACGTGAAGGGTCTGCGCGCGCGGCTCGGGCGCGACTTCTACTCGGTCACCCCCGGCATTCGCCCGGCGGGCGGCGACACGCACGACCAGAAACGCGTCGCCACGGTGGAGAGCGCCGTGCGCGACGGCGCGAGCCTGCTGGTGCTGGGCCGGGCGGTCACCGGTGCACCCGATCCGCGTGCCGCGCTGCTCGCCGCGCGCGCCGAGCGCGACAAGGTGTTAGCCGCACGGGCCTGACGAGCGCGGCTTCTGCTACCATGCCGAGCGGCTCGGATGGCGGGGTAGGTGCGCGGCGAGTGCCGCTTCGCGCCCGGTGTCGCGCGGAGCTTCATGGTCAGGGAGGACGCCGCACATGAAGTGGGTCACGCGCAGCATCCTAGTCCTGCTTGCCGTGTTCGTGGTCACGGCCGTGGGGCTGTGGTTCGCATCCAATCGGAGCGACGCGGGTCGTATGCGCGGCAGCATCGAGATCGCGCGTCCGGCCGAGGTGGTGTGGCCGTGGATGACCGACCCGGAGCGGCTGCCGCAGTGGGTCGGCTGGCTCGAGGCGGTCGAGTCCGACAGCACCAGTCCGGCCGAGGGCATCGGGCACCGCGAGACGTGGGTGATGAACGATCCGCGCATGAAAGAGAAGTTGCGCGTGCCGGGTACGATCACGCTGTGGGAGCCGCCGCACCAGCTGGGCGTGCACGTTGAGCTGTCCGGCATGTTCACCGGCGACGTGTTCTACAAGCTCACCGACCTCGGCAACGGCCGCACGCGCGTCGAACAGGACGGGCGTTTTCTCTACGGGAGCCAACTCGCCAAGCTCATGGAGCCCATGGTCACGCCCGACGCGATGCGCAAGCTGGTGGCCGACCTGAATCGCCTGCGGCAGAAGGTCGAGGCCGAGCCGTTCACGCCCGACCCCGGCGAGATGGCCGACAGTACGGCGGCCGATGCGGCGCTCGACAGCATCGCGACCGGCGCCGCCGTCGACAGCACGTCGCAGTCCCGGTAGTCCCGGCCTGCGCGGGGCCACCCGCGTCGCTCAGCGGCGGAACAACACCACCACGCCCACGATCGCGAGGATGCTCCCCACCCAGGCCCGCCACGTGAGCGCCTCGTTGTGGAACCGGGCGGCGATCAGCATGGCGAACAGCGGTGAGATGGCGGTGATGGATGCGGCCACGCCCGCCTCGATGTACTGGAGCGCGGTGAGCGACAGGGTCACACCCAGCACGGGCCCCATCACGGCTCCAGCGGCCATGAACGCAGCCGAGTCCGCGTGCTTGAGCTTGGCTACCGACATGCGCACCTCGCGGCTGGCGGCCGCAAGGATCCAGATGGTGACGGTGGCAGCCGCCACGCGGATGACGGTGGCGGGGAGCGGGTCGAGCCCGGTGCGCAGCGCGACTTTGGAGAGCACGTAACCGCCGGCCTGTCCGAAGGCGCCGAGCAGGCCCGAGGCGATGCCCATGGCCAGGCCGCCCTCTGCGTGACCGGGTCGGCCTCGAGATGGTGCGGTGAACACGAACGCCGTGCCCGAGAACGTGAGCAGCATGCCCAGGACGGTGAGTGGCCCGGGCTGCTGGTGCAGGATCGGCCACGCCAGCGCGGTGGTGAAGAACGGCGCCGTCGAGGCGAGCAGCGAAGCGCGGCCCGGGCCCAGGATGACGATGGACCGAAACCCGAACGAGTCCCCGAACACGAACCCGATCATGCCGGAGAGCGAGAGTGCGATGATCGCCGGCCAGGTGGCCCACATGGGCCACAGCGCGTGGTGCGTGATCCACAGTGCGAGGGTCAGGAGTACCCACGCCGTGGTGAGGCGCAGGCGGTTCAGGACCTTCGAGCCCATTTTCCCAGCGGCGGCCGCGAATAGGTTCGAGCCGCTCGCCCAACACAGTGCGGTGCCGAGCGCGGCGATCTCGCCCACGAAGCGCATGCGTCCTCCGGGTGCGTGGGAAGTCGGCGAGGGACCGGCTCCGGTCGCCCGGAGCGAAGTGGCTCCCGAAAATGCACACTGACGTGGCTGGACGAAAGTCGTTTCGGGGGAACGGCTTGACGCCGGGAGGGGGCGCGGCGTTCCCTGCCGGGAATGAACCGCGACGCGGGGCGTACCTCAGATGCCGGGCCAGATGATGGCACGCTCGTGGCCGCGAGCCAAAGGGGTGATCAGGCCGCTTTTGGCGAGCTTGTGCGCCGCTACCAGCGCGCAGTGCACCGCCTCGCGTGGTCGCTCACACGCAATGCGAGCGACGCGGACGACCTGGCGCAGGAGACGTTCGTGCGCGCATGGGGGGCCATCGGCCGGTTCGAACGGGGCATGCCGCTCTATCCGTGGCTCGCGCGCATCGTCACCAATCTCGCCTACTCACTGTTCCGCACCCGCCGCCGCCGGCCCGAAACGTCCCTCGAGCCGCTGGTGGAAGCAGGCTTTCAATGGGGGACCGATGATGACCCCGCCGATCACACCGAGCGCGACGAGCACCACGCCATGCTGCGTGAGTGCTTCGGCGAACTCGCACCCGAGCACCAGGCCGTGCTGTCGCTGCGCGTGATGCAGGACCTCTCCTACGAGGAGATCGCCAGCGCGTTGAACGTGCCCATCGGCACCGTCATGTCGCGCCTGTCGCGCGCGCGCGCCGACCTCAAGCGCCGGCTCACCGAGCGCACCGGGGGGACCTCGTGAAGCATCTGACCGACGAGCAGATGTCGGCCCTTCTGGATCGCGCGCTGGCCGCTACGGAACTGGCCGCGTGCGAAGCCCACCTCACCGACTGCGACGCCTGCCGCACGCGGCTCGCGGAGCTGTCGGCAATGGACGAGTCGCTCGAGCGCTCGCTCGCCCACGATCCGGGTGATGCGTACTTCGAGTCGTTCGCCGACCGGGTCGCGGCGCGCATTGCCGCGGCTGGGGAGGGCGCGACGGGAACTGTTGCGCGGCCGGAGAGCACGCGGGCTGCGAGTGCACGTTCATTCTGGGGCTGGCTCGTTTCACCTCGCGGGCTGGCGCTGGCGGGTAGCACCGCGGCACTTCTGTTGGTGGCGGGACTCGCCTGGGTGCGATTCCAGGAGCGCGGCGGCACGGTGGCAGACCTGCGCGAGTCCTCGCCGTCGCCCGTGGGCTCGGCACTTCGCGAGCAGGCCGCTCCTGAGTCGGTTGCCGAGCGGGCGGTTCCGCGGGCGGACGACGCCCGGCCCGCGCCAGCCGCAGAGGCGATGCCTGACCCATCGGCCGCGCCACGAGCTGTTGCGCCGCCGGCCGGTGCGCCGCTAGCAGCAGCACCGCCGGCCGATGCGCGGCCAGACGCCGGGCGTATGCAAGAGCTGCGACGCAACGAGAGCGGTGAGTACGTCCCCG
>CAZADU010000244.1:0-13812 GCA_964483945.1 uncultured bacterium | reverse complement strand
ACCCGCGACTCGCGGCGCTGGTGGAGCGGCTGGGGATGTCGGGCGACTGAAGCGCTCGCGCGCCCGAGGCACGATGCCCGACGGCGACCCTACGCGGGAGCGGTGGCCGTCGCGTTCTCGTGTTCAGCTCAGTTCACCGATACTACTGCTTCAGCTGCCCCCAGGTGAGCGCTCCGTTCGAGATCTCGACCCGGACGACCTCGCCGCTCGCGCTCTAGTAGTAGAGGGAACGGTCGGAGTGAGCGATCATGTTGCTCAGCCCGACGATTTGAATGGGGACAGAGGGCAGGGTTACGAGCACCGACTGCGTCCCATCGATCGGGTTGACCTTGATGATGTTGGTCGTACTGCCAGCTTTAACGAACCCATCCGAACTCACGGCCACCGTGAACGGGGTGATGAGCAACCCGCCCTGGCTGATCATCTGTTGTGCCCCCGGGACGGTGTTCACGACCGCCACGAAGTTGCCTGCGGCGGCGGCGCCGGTCACGGCGATGTCACCGGGGTGGAGAACGACGGCGCCAGCCGGGCCCGAGAACAGCAGAGCGAACAGCATGGGAAGCAGGCTATTGGGTAGGCCACGGCGGCTCTCGGGGATGCTCTTTGGCAAGGGTGTACGGCAGTGCCGGGGGAAGGGCACGCCTTTGCCAGGAGGGATCGGGGACACGCTTTATGGAGCATCCACGCGATGGACCCCGTGACTCACGTGCGTGCGTGACGTCAGGTGAACATCGCTCGACCCTGCGCTACCCCGCCGCCACCTCGACGCGCTCGCCCAGACGCGAGAGACCATCGCGTGAGGCCTCACGCACGCGCAGCACCACCAGCGTGCGGTCGTCCTGGGCCTCGAGCTTGTCCAGGTGCCGCTCGATCTCGCGCAGGATGCTCATGGCGATGGCCTCGGGGTTGAGCGCGGGCGGCAGGCCCGCCACGAAGTCCACCAGCCGCTCCTCCCCATACAACTCTCCTTCGGCGTTCGTGGCCTCGCTGATACCATCGGTGTAGAACACGAGTAGATCACCGCTCGAGAGGTCGAGCGTGGCCTCCTCCATGGCGACGTCCTCCATGATGCCCAGGATCGTGCCGCCGCACTTCATCCAGTCGCGCGTGCCATCCGCGCGCAGGATCGCCGGCCAGTTGTGCCCCGCGTTCGCGTACGTCATGCGCAGTCCATCGGCCGAGACGCGAGCCAGGAAGAACGTGGCGAACTGGTGCACGGCCGTGCTGCGATAGACCAGCGCGTTGATGTTTCGAAGGATCGCAGCGGGCGATTCCACCGAACGGGCCTGCGTGCGCAGCGCGGCCTGCAGCATGCTCGACAGCAGTGCGGCTGGCACGCCCTTGCCGGCCACGTCCGCGATGGCTACGAGGAACGAGCCGTCCGGCACGGGCACCACGTCGTAATAGTCGCCGCCCACCTGACGGCTGGGCAGGTTCACGGCGTGCACGTCGCAGCGCGGCAGCGACGGGAAGTCGCTTTGCAGAAATGTCTGCTGGATCTGGTGCGCGAGGTTCAGCTCCTCCTCGATGCGAGCCACTTTTACGCGGTCGCGCAGCAGGAGCGCGTTCTGGAGTGAGACGCCCATCTGCGAGCCGAGGCTGTTGAGCAGCGTCACGTCCTCGCTGGTGAACTCGGTGCCCGTCACCTTCTCGCCCAGCAGCACCAGACCCAGCGTCTCGTTACGCCAGCGCAGCGGCACCAGCAGCTCGATGCCGAGCCGGCGCACCAGCAGCTCTCGGTCCACACGGCGCAAGCCGTCCACCGGATCCGACAACCGGAAGCTGGGCTCCGCCGTCGATAGCCGCGTCATGATGTCGGCGATGCTGCGCGCGGTCTCGTCCGACAGCGTCTCGCCCGCGCCGGTGCGCACCACGGGGCCGTCGGCGGTCACCGCCACCAGGTAGGACGAGCGCAGCAGCAGCGCCTCGGTGAGTGTGCGCACCGAACGGTTGAGCAGATCCTCGAGGTCGATCGTGGTCTGCAGTTCGCGGCCCAGCGCGCGCAGCACGTTGCGGTAGTCGTTGGGGTCGCGCAGGAACACCTTGTCGAGCGACTCCTCGAGCTTGGTCACGGCCGGCTGGAACAGCGTGAGCGCGATGATCAGGAACACCGGCTCCACGATGCGCGCGTCGATGCCGAACGCGGCAGCCACGGCAGTGTTCACGCGCTCGACCACGGTGAGGTAGAACCCGATCAGTACGGCAGAGGTCAGAGCGTAAAGGATGCCGCGGCGGGCGATGAGCTTGGTGTCGAGGAACTTGTGGCGCACCATTGCGTACGCGATCGAGCCCGAACCCAGCGTGAGCGCGGCGGTGGTGAGCGCGGCCTGCATGCCGCGCTCGAGCGGACGCCCGAGCAGCGTGGGAATGGTGGTGGCGAACGCGTAGAGCACCAAGCACGAGACGAGGCCCACCGTGATCGCTCCGAGCTGCGAGCGCACGCGTCGCACCTGCGTCTTACGGAGGCTGCTCACCAGCAAGGCCACGGCGGCGACGCCGAAGAACAGGTCCACCAGCGAGAACAGCGACTGGTGCACCGACAGGAACAGCCGCCCGAGCACGCCGGTCAGGTCGGTGAGCGAGCGCGTGATGCCGCCGCCGGCTGAGGCATCGTGCGAAGCTGCCGGGAGCAACCCCGTCACCACCACCAGCAGGAAGTGGAATATGTGCGGGGAGTAGACCAGCAGCACGAAGCTGGGGCTCTTCATGCCGCCCGGCAGCCGCAACGGGCGCACGAACGCGCGCTCCTCCGGGAAGATGCTCGCGAACAGGAACGCGGTCGGGAAGAACAGCTCCCAGAGGTAGGAGACGTTCGACTGGAACCCGGCGCCCTCGCTCTTGCCCGGGACCAGCAGCGTCAGCGCGGCCAGCACGGCCCCAAGTCCGCCGAAGAACAGCAACGTCGACGTGACGCGGTTAAGCCGCTGGTGCGGGTTCTCGCGCAGGATGACGAAGCCGAGCAGGAAGACGAGCCCGCCCAGCACCAGGTTCACCGTCGCCAACAGGTGACTGCTATCGGTCATCGGCCGTGGGTCCCGTCTCCGTGTGGGACTGCCCTCCCCGGGATACGCCGAGGGCGGCATCGGAGATGCGCCGGCGCGGAGGACGGGTACTGGAGCGTACCCGGTCCGGGGAGTGTCTGCGCGCATCGTGCACTGCGTCAAGCTTTTACGCGCGCATGGGTTACGACAGTACGAACCGGCGGTTCGGACTCAGCGGAGGAACGCGATACGGACGACCGCAGAGTTCCCAGCGGCGAGCGCCCTCACCAGGTAGATCCCGGCCGGAGCCGGGCGGCCGGAAGCGTCGCGGCCGTCCCATGGGACCGGCAGGCGGCCGGCGGGCATGCGCCCCCGCGCCAGCGTACGCACGCGCGCGCCGCGCATGTCGTAGACCTCGACGTCCACGTCGGCCGGGGCCGGCAGGGACAACTCCAGGGTCGCACCGCCTCGCGCCGGGTGCGCTCCGGTGCGCACGAACGCGAATCGCGACGGGATCGGTGGCGGGATCACACCTGGTTCGACGATGAACGCCGAGGTGAGCCACGCGCCTAGCACCGCGTCGCCGCGGCGCGCCACCACCTCCACCATCGCCGTGCCGCTGGCCTCGGGCGGCACCAGCGTGAATCGTGGCAGCACCGGGTGACCGAGCTCGCTCCAGCGCGTGCCGCCGTCCGACGAGTACGACACCACGTAGTCGTCGGCTCCGCCCGAGGGCGGCTGCCACTGGAGATCCAGCGACTCGCCGACGTGCAGCACGGGCAGCGCGTCGCCGGAACCGAAGGACGGCAGCGGCCCGCCGGAAAGTGCGGGAGCGTGCACGTCGAGTGTCGCGGCGGCCTCGAACCAACCGCTGGTCTCGTATTCGCCCGACAACACGACCTCGGGCCCCGCTCCCTTGGGCAGCAGCGCCAGCAGGTCCACGGCGCGGAACTCCACCGACAGCCGGCCGTCGGGCTCATGGTGCGGGTCGCTCGCGGCGACCAGCGAAAGGCCCTCGAGCCTCAGGCTCTCCGTGCGCACGCTCTCGCCTTCTCTGGCCGGCACCAACAGGAACCGCACGTTCGGCGACAGCGACACCGCCGCTACGACGCCCGGCTGCGCCTCGGCGCCCTTCGTCTGCAGCCCCACGTGCATTGCACAAGGCACGATCAGCAGCGGCTGCTCCACGTCGTTGCTCGAGATGCGCACCTCGCCGGCGTAGTCGCCGTCGCGGTGCCCGCGCGAATCGAACGTCACTTTCAGCGTGTCCACACCGCCCGGCGGTGTGCTGCCGCTGGCGCGCTCCAG
The DNA here is from genome assembly GCA_964483945.1 of uncultured bacterium. Classification (GTDB taxonomy): domain Bacteria; phylum Eisenbacteria; class RBG-16-71-46; order RBG-16-71-46; family RBG-16-71-46; genus JAIOPA01. Next base: position 9,523 of record CAZADU010000244.1, on the reverse strand, counting down.
TCGGAGCCAGTCCTCCTGGAATGTGAATCGCACGCGCAGGCCGGTGTGCACATAGGGTGCGTTGTACGCCACGGGCAGGCCCACCGCGCCGCTCGCATCCTGGATGCCGACCGTGCCGGTGGTCGTGAGCGAACCGAGCGAGAGGTACTGGTACTCGATCATGCCGCTCGGCCACAACAGCACCTGGAACGTGTAGGGTGCCGCGCCCGAGAAGTGCACGATGTCCTTCCACTCGACGATGAACTTGCTGCCGTCGTGGTGCGCGTAGACGCGCCCGTTGCCGCGAGCCGGACGCAGGTCGAAATCGCTCCAGAAGGGTGCGATGAGCGCGCGCGGCACGCCGGGTTGGTCGTTCGGCAGGTCGGTGTTCGCGAACGAACTGTCCCGGCTCTCGAATGACAGGAATCCGTTCGTGCACACGTTCACGCTGTTGTACGCGCGGCCGTAGAACGTGAACGGGAATGGCAGCACCACGGTGGCAACGGTGTCGTCCGCACCGCCGAACACCCGAGTGCCCGTCGCGGCAATCTCCTCCCACGCGAATGCCGGTCCACCCGATGCGTCGGAATCCACCCAGCGATACCCGAACGCGTCCGGCCCGCCGTCCCCCAGCGTGCCCTGCCCCTGCGCGAGCGCGCCCTTCAGCGCGCTCCCCGGCTCGCGCGGCGTCGTGACAGCCGACATGGCCGCGACCCTCGCCGTGCTTGCGCCGATCAACCCCTGGTAGGTGCTCGCGGTCCAAGCCAATGGCGCACCGCCGAAGTTACGGATCAGCAGCACGCGCTCGGGTGCGGCCGCCTGGTCGTGAAGCCGCGTCGTGGCCGCCGCCGTCAGCCGCGAGGCACTCGCCTCGATCTCGGGTGTCGCGCTGCCCACGCCGTGCAAGGACACGCTCGCGACCGACAGCGCGGGATCGTTGCTCGACAGGGTCAGCGTGCCCGCGTGGTCCGCCACGGCGGCGGGTGTGAATTCCACCGCCTTCGACACCGACTCGCCCGGCAGCAGCGTGAAGCTCTGCGTCGCCACGCGAAACGCGTCATGGTCGGTGGTGATGCCGGAGACGATCAGCGGGTCGACACCATCGTTGGCGAGCGTGACCGACAGCGTGTCGCGAGCCCCCACGAAGTGCGAGCCGAACTCGAGCGCGTCTGGCGTGACCACCAGATGCGGCGCGCCCGCCACGGTGAGCGTGACCACGACGCTGGTGTCGTTCGCGTCGGGATCGTTGGTGATGAATCGCGCCCGCCCGCGGTACTCGCCGCTACCGAGCCCCGAGGCATCGAGGCGCAGCCCCACCGCCTGTGCCCCTCCCGGCGGCACGAAGCCTTGGGCGGGTGAGACCGCCAACCATTGGCGCAGCGGCACGATGCGCACGGCGAGGCCGTCCTTCACGTAGGGCTGGTTGAACGCCACCGTGAGGCCCACGCCACGCGTGCTGTCCTGGATCCCGGCGGTGGCGTTGGTGGTGTTGCCGATCATCGTTCGGTACTGGAACCGCACCTCACCCGACGGATACAGGATCGCCTGGAACGTCATCACCGACGTGGGGTCATTGAACCGCGGCACCGATTCCCAGCTCACGATGCAGCGCGTGCCGTCCGAACGGAGGAACACGCGGTCATTGCCCGAGCCCAGGTGCAGGTCGTCCCAGTAAGGCGCGACCAGGTTTCGCGGCGCGCTGCTGGAGGGCAGTCCGCTGTTCACGAACAGCGGGCCCTGGTCACTGAATTCGAGGTAGCCGTTCGAGCACACGCGCACGCTGGTGAACCGGCGCCCGTAGAACGGGAAACTGAACCCGAGCGGCAGCCGCACCGACATGGCCTCATCCCCACTGATCGGCACGGCATTCACGGGCGACGCGATGTCGGCCCACTGGAACACCGGGCCGCCGGGCTCGTCGGAGTCGAGCCAGCGGTAGCCGAACGCATCCGGCCCGCCCGCGCTCGTCGCACCGGCTGAGCGCGCGACACCATCCTCGCCCTTGGCGAGCGTCTCCTCGGGCCACACGCCGCTGGGCGGGGCGTCGCCGGCGACGGCTCCCGCTGCCAGCTCGAGCACGGGCGGAAGTGCGGTCCATTCGAGCGTGCCGGCCGACTCGTTCAAGAGTTGGACCGTGCGCACGAGGCTCGTGCCGGTGTTCGCACTCGCTGAGACCTCGCCGGGCACGAACGCCAGCCGCGGCGGCCCGAGCGTGGTGAAGGGGATCGCGTTCGAGACCGCACCCGCGTTGCCGAACTCGTCGCGCGCCAGTAGCGCGCACCAGTAGCTCGTGGAGTGCGCAAGCCCGCGCATCCGCCAGCGCTCGGGGGTCCCCGCCGGCTGCGGGCGCGGGGAGGCGAACAGCGTGGCCTGCGCGAAGTTCGCGGGCGTGATCGGCTGCAGCGCCACGCGCAGCTCGTAGCGCCACGCCGTGCCGGTCATGCCGTCGTCGCCGGTGGCGGTCCACGCCAGGTCCATCGAGTTCGAGCCCGCGGCCTCGGCGCGCAGGTCACCGATGTCGCCGGGCGAGACGAGGTCGGGGTCAGCCGAAGCCAGGTCCAAGTTCAGGCGCCCGCCCGAGACGCAGCGGCCCGCGAGTCCCGTGAGTGGATCGGCGAACCGCATGAGCCGCGACTTCACCTCGGCGGCTTCCATCGACGGAAAGCGCCCCATCAGCAGGGCTACCGCACCACTCACTTGCGGCGTGGCCATGCTGGTGCCCGAGAGCTGCCGGTACGCGCTGCCGGGGAACGTGGACAGGATGCCGTCGCCCGGCGCGGCCAGGTCCACTGAGGCTGCACCGTAGTTGGAGAACGACGCCAGCTGGTCGGCCGCGTCCGTCGCCGCCACCGAGATGATGCAATCCTGCGACAGGGCCGAAGGGTAGTTGGCGTTCACGTCGGTGTTCGCGCGCGAGTTACCCGCGGCCGCCACGAACAGTTGCCCCGTCGCACCCACGGCGGCGATGGCATCTTCGAGCGCGCGCGAATAGACACCGCCGCCCCACGAGTTGTTCGTCAGACGCAGTCCCACACGCTGGCCGTACTCGAGCGCCTCGACCGCGCCCGACGTGGGCCCACTTCCCGAACTGTTCAGGAACTTGAGCACCACGATGCGTGCGCGCCACACCACACCCGTCACGCCGACGCCGTTGTCCCCCACCGCCGCGATGGTGCCGGCCGTGTGCGTGCCGTGGCCGTTGTCGTCGGCGGGGTTCCCGTCATGATTGTAGAAATCGTACCCGTGCACATCGTCCACATAGCCGTTGCTGTCATCGTCCACGCCGTTGCCCGGCACCTCACCGGGATTCGTCCACAGGTTGGCGGCAAGGTCGGGGTGGTCGAGTTGCGCCCCGGTGTCGAGAACGCCGACCATCAGCTCGGGATCCCCGGTGAAGCGCTCCCAGGCCGCCTCGGCGCCGATGTCGGCACCCGGAATACCACCCGTCTGCCCCGTGTTGTGCAGTCCGTATTGCTCCGGGTATCGCGGATCGGACGGGGCGAGGCCGATGGACCAGATCAGGTTGGGCTCGGCGTACTCGACTCGCGCGTCGAGGGACAGGCGCGCCACGGCCTCCTCCACCGAGACGCCCTGCACACGCAACCGCTCGAGTCCGGGCAGCCCGAACGCATGCACCCGCTCAGCACCCAGCGCCGACATCGCATCGATCCGAGCGGCAGGCTTGAGACCGGGCTTCCAGCGCACGAGCAACTCGCCCGGCACGTGGTCCTGGGCAGCGGCGACAGTGGCGAGCACCGCGAGCAGCGCGCTCGCGAGCATGCGGCGGATGGGGTTCGGCATCGCTCCTGCTGGCTGGGCCGGCCCTGGCACCGCATTCAGCGTGAGCGGGTGCTGGGGTCGGTCCGCGTGGGCCCGGTGGCCGGATGATAGCGCGCGCGAGGCGCACCCGCCACGCTCGCAGTGCATACCCCGCACACCGGCTGCCGTGCCCAAGGATGCGCGTGCCGGGCCGCCTGGGTCAGCAGCGAGGCTGCGCGAACCCGCCTGCCTGGCCCGTGAGCCCGGCTCAGCTGCGGCGCTTGGAGCGAGGCTTGGCCGCCGGCTTCTCGTAGCTCGCGACCACGCGCGTGGTGATGCCGCCGCGCACGTTGAACAGACCCACCACGGTGAGCCGTCGCGGCTTCATGGCGCGCACCAGGTCATCGAGCATCTCGTTGGTGACCTGCTCGAAGAAGTGGCCCTCGTTCCGGAACGCCCAGATATAGAGCTTGAGCGACTTGAGCGCGACGCTGAGTTGGTCGGGCACATAGTGAACGATGATCGTGCCGAAGTCGGGCTGGCCGGTGACCGGGCAGAGGGCCGTGTACTCCGGGCACTCGTGCCGAATCCAGTAGTCGCGGCCCGGGGCCGGGTTCTTGAACGTGACGAGTGAGCGCGTCGGCTTGCTGGGCATGGCGGGGGCTCCTGATGGGGGTTCGAGCGCCCTATCCTGCTGCGCTCGCCCGAGAGGGTCAACCGCCACAACGCCAACAGGGCCGAAGCTGAACTCTGGCAGCAGTGGGTTCCGAGGAGAAGCGTCTCTCGCCGCTCCGTGATACCGTTTCCGCCCCTATGATGACGCCCCTATGATGACGCCCCGATGAAACGCGTGTTCCTCGAGACCTACGGCTGCCAGATGAATGTGGCCGACTCCGAACTCATGGCCGGCGTGCTGGAGCGCGCCGGAATGGTGTTGGTCGAGCGCGCCGACGAAGCCGATGCCGTGATCCTCAACACGTGCGCCATCCGAGAGCACGCCGAGCTTCGCGTGCTCGGCCGGCTCGGGGAGTTCGCGCACATGAAGCTCAAGAACCCCGACCTGATCGTGGGCGTGGCGGGTTGCATGGCGCAGCACCTTCGCAAGCGCCTGCTCGACCAGAAGCGTGTCCTCGACCTGGTGGTGGGCCCGGACGGCTACCGCAACCTGCCTGACCTGCTGCGCCGGGCCGCGAACCAGCCCACCGCCGAAGTGCGGCTGGACCGCGACGAGACCTATGGCGACCTGGAGCCCAAGCGCCAGCCCGGCACGCGCGCGTGGGTCACCGTGCAACGCGGCTGCGACAAGTTCTGCACCTACTGCGTCGTCCCCTACACACGCGGCCGCGAGCGCAGCCTGCCCATGAGTGAATTGCTGCGTCAGGTCGAGACGGCCGCCGGTCAGGGCTACCGCGAGATCGTGTTCCTCGGCCAGACCGTGAACTCCTATCACGACGGCACGCACGACTTCGCCGATCTACTACGCGCCACGAACGACGTGCCGGGCGTGCTGCGCATTCGCTACACGTCCCCTCACCCGAGCGACATGAGCGAGCGCCTCATCGCGGCGATGGCCTCGTGCGAGAAGGTCATGCCGCATGTGCACCTGCCGCTGCAGAGCGCTGCGGACCCCGTGCTCGCGGCGATGGAGCGCACGTACACGCTGGCCGAGTACGAGCGCGTGCTGGCTCGCATCCGCGACGGTATTCCGGGCGTGGCGGTGAGCACCGACATCATCGTCGGCTTCCCCGGCGAGTCCGAGGCCGACTTCGCAGCCACACGCGACTACATGGCCCGCGCGCGGTTCGACAGTGCGTTCCTGTTCAAGTATTCGGCACGCCCCGACACGCGAGCGTTCAAGATGCCCGAGACCTGCTCCGAAGATGAGAAGGGCCGCCGCCTTCAGATCTTGATCGACCAGCAGCACGCGATCTCGGGCGAGATCATGGACGGCTTCCTGGGCCGCGATGTCGAAGTACTGGTCGAGGGCCCGTCGTGGCGCGGCAAGGGGGATCTGCCGCCGCAACTGCACGGCAAGAGCCGCGAGTTCAAGACGGTGGTGTGGTCCGACGATGGCAGCCTCGCGGGGACGCTGCGTCGCGTGCGCGTCGTGGGCACCACGCCGGTCACGCTGCTCGGCGCATCCACCGCGGTGGAACGCCCCGAGCCGCTGGTCCAACTCGGCGCCTGACCGCCGCGGAGCGCTGACGAGCCCGGCTCCCGACGGCCATCACGGGGGCGACGCGTTCAGGCCCTCGCCGGACCGTCCGCGGCCTGCCACGCCTGCAGCCCCGCGCCGATCACGCCGGCCTGCTCACCGAGCGCGGCGGGGACCAGGCGCAGGTGCAGGAAGTGCGAACGCAGCGTGTAGCGCTCGAGCCGCGCGCGCAGTGGCGCGAACAGCATCTCGCCCGCCAGGGACACGCCGCCGCCCACCACGATGACTTCGGGGTCGAGCAATTGCGTCGCGGCCCCGAGCATGCGAGCCAGGTGATCCACCATGCGCGCGATCAGCTCGGCCGCGCGCGGATCGGTAGACTCGAACACGTCGCGAGCGCTGGCCACGTCCAGCCCGGCCTCGCGAGCGCGTGCGATCAGGCCCGAGCCGCTGGCCATGGGCTCGGCGCATCCTTCCACGCCGCACCCGCATGCCGGTCCGGTGCTGCCGAGCGGCATGTGCCCGACCTCGCCGGCACCGCCGAACGCCCCCTTGAGCACGCGTCCGTCCACGACGATGCCGCAGCCCACGCCGGTGCCGACCGTGATGGTGAGCGACACGCGCGCACCTCGCGCCGCGCCAGCATGGTGCTCGGCGAGCGCAGCGCAGTTCGCGTCGTTGTCGATGACCACGCGACGGCCGATGGCGGCCTCGAGCCGGGCGCGCATCGGGAAGTCGGTGGGCAGGAGCAGATGCGGCGTGCGGTCCCGAATCACTCCCGAGGTCGGATCCAGCACGCCAGGCGAGCCGAACCCGGCGATCGTGGACTCCTCGCCGGGATCCACCTGGCGCGCGGCCTGGGACACTGCCGCGAGCAGTGCCACGTCACCCTCGGACGCTCGCGAGGGCAGGCGCGTGAATGCATGCACCGCACCCGTCGCGGTGATGCGCGCGACTTTGAGGTCGGTGCCACCCAGATCGAACGCGAGGAGCGCGGTCTCGGACATGTGCGGCACGCTAGCCGCTGGAGTTCCGCGCTGGCAAGTACTGCGCCCGGTGCGCCCGGTGTTGTAGCGCCCAGTGTTAGTCTGCGCTCCCATGCCCCGGCTCTGGCCTGTCCCTCTACTCATGCTCCTCACGCTCGCGCGGCCGCATGCTCTCGCCGGCTCACCCCAGGACACGAGTGTCCCCACACCCGGCCTGCGAACCGGCGTCGAGGTGATGACCGACCGCTGGGGCATTCCGCACGTGCGTGCCGCGAACCGGGAAGACCTTTATTTCGCGTGGGGCTGGGTGCACGCGCGCGACCGGCTGTGGCAGATGGTGCACGCGCGCGCGGCGGGCGACGGGCTCACGCACCGCTGGCTCGGCAACTCGGCACTGCGCGCGGACGGCGGCGCGCAACTGTTCCGGCTGCGCGAACGAGCGCACGCCATCTGGGAGCGCGAGCGCCGGCACCCGCACGTGCGCGCCGCACTCGAGCGCTACGCGGCGGGGGTGAACGCCTACCTGGCGCTGTGCCGAAAGGGTGAGCGCCCGTGGCCTCCCGAGCTCGTGCGGTTGCGCGAGAGGCCGCGCGACTGGCAGCCCGAGGACTGTATCGTCGTGCTGCTGGGTTTCGGCATCACACTCGACCTGGATGTGCCGGAACTCTCCGAGATGAGCATGCTCTCGGAGCATGGTGCCGAGTGGTTTCGGAACCGCCGCCGCTACGAGGACCGCTGGATCTTCGACAGCATCCCGGACAGCGCGGCGAGGCGGCTGTGGCCGCGTGTCGCGGCCACGGCGACCCCGACGCTCGCGGAGCCCGCGGCCGTCGGCGCGGCCGGACCCGGCACCCGCCTGGCGACACCACCGCTCTCGACCGAAGGAAAACGCCAACTCGACGCGTTCCTTGCCGCGCATCCGCCACACGACCCCGACGGCGCGAGCCGCGCCAGCAACGCGTTCGTCGTGGGTGCCCAGCGCTCGGCGAGCGGCAAGCCGATCCTGGCCAACGACCCGCACTTGGGGCTCTCGACTCCAGGACCGATCCACGTGCTGGGCATCTCGGTGCCCGGCGGTGTGAGCGCGGTGGGCGGCGGCACGCCCGGGCTGCCCATCATCGTGCTCGGCCGCAACGCGAATACCGCGTGGGGCGTGACCGCACTCTCGGCCGATGTGTCCGATGTGTACGCCGACACAGTGTCAGCCGACGGCAAGCGCGTCGGGAGAATCGGCGCGGAGGGCCTGCTCGAATGGGTGCCGATCGAGACGCGCTCGTACACCATGAGCTATCGCGTGTTCGGCTTCTCGATCCCCATCCCGTCGTTCATGCAGGCTCGCCGCTATACGCCGCACGGGCCCGTGCTGGTGTGGGAGCCCAAGCTGCGCCGCGCGCTGTCACTGCGCTGGGCGGCATTCGCCGACAGTGTGATCACGTTGGACCGCCTCATCGGACTCGAGGTCTCGGCGAGCGCGAGCGAGGTGGCGGGACGATTCTCCACGCTGGTCACACCGTGCTTCAATGTGGTCGCGGCCGATGCCGACGGTGGTGCGGAGTACCGCTGCGTCGGGCTGCTGCCCGCGCGCGCGTTCGAAGCCCAGCCGGGGGTGCTGCCCGCCGACGGAAGGCACGAGTGGGCGGGGTACGTGCCCACCGACTCCATGCCGCGCTGGCGCGTTCCGGCAGCAGGCTTCGTGGTGAACGGGAACAACCGTCCTGCCGGCGCACCGTACCCTTACACGCTGCCACGCTTCGACTGGCCGCACGACCGAGCGAGACGCATCGCACAACGGCTGTCAGGTGACCGCAGCGTCACACTGGCAGACGCCGCGAGTGTGCAGAACGACGTGCGCTCACTCGCCGCCGAGCGCAACCTGCGCGCTCTGCTGCCCGCCGCGGACTCGCTCTACGGCAGCCTGCCGCCGCGATCGCGAGCCGCACTCGACACGCTGCGTGCGTGGGACTTCACCGCACGCCGCTCCAAGATCGCGCCCACGCTCTATCGCGCCTGGTTCGGCGCGCACCAGCGCCGCACCGGAACCGAGGGTCTGCCGGGCCTCACGCTGGCGTCCGTGACGGGCGACGCTCCCGACGTACTGGCGGGGCTTGGCAAGGGCGGCGCGGCCGAGTCGCCCTCGGAGGCGGCGACTGCTTCGCTCGCCATCGCACTCGACACCCTGTCCGCGAAGCTCGGGCCCGACCTCGCGACCTGGCACTACGGGCGCGCGCACCAGGCGCGATTCCGGCACGCGCTCTCGGGGCTCGACTCGCGCTCGCGCTGGGAAGCGCCGCTCACCCCCGAGAACGGCGACAACGCCACGCCGAGCGTGGGCGCATCACGCCTGCCGTGGAGCATCGAGGTCACGCACGGGCCGGCGTTTCGCCACGTCGTGGACCTCGCGAGACCCGACGTGTCGTGGGCGGTGGTGACGCCGTGGAACAGTGCGGCGTTCACGCCCACCGGCGACCGCGACCTGCGACTGCGCTGGGCGCGACACGAGTACGTGCCGTTGTTCTTGGATGCCTCGAGAGCCGGTGCGCCGCTGGATCGAGTGCGCCTGGAGCCGTAGTCGCCGCGGCGCGACCCGCCACCGAACGATCAGGCCGGCCAGCGGTACTCGATGTAGCGGGCCGTCTCCTCGGCC
>CAZADU010000243.1:0-3963 GCA_964483945.1 uncultured bacterium | reverse complement strand
CGAGCGGACCACCCGGAGGCTCGCTCGAACCCGCTGTCTCACAGCCCCCCGATCATCGGGCACGTGCAGCAGCACGCGGTCCTTCGCTGCCGCTCGCCACTCGGTTCCTACTGCTCGCCACCGGGTTGATCGGCGTTCCGCTGGCGGTGGCGATCGGTGTGACGGCCTGGCGCGCCGAACAGGCCGCGTCGCAGTCCGTCCGCGACGCGCTCGAGGCGGCGCAGGTCACGCGCGTCCAGTTCGACCGGCTGCGCTCGCGCCAACTGGAGCTCATCGCTCGCGTTGTGGGCAGCGATCCGGCGTTCGTGGCCTACGTGGCAGAGGGGCATGCGCCTTCCACCGCGGATCTACTGAGCGAACGGCGCCAGAGCCTCGGCTGCGATTTCGCGATCGTGCTGGACCGCGAGGGCCGGCTGATCGCGCACACCGAGCGGCCGGGTGGCGCTGGAACGAATCTCGGCGCGGATCCGTTGGTGGCCGAGGCGCTGCGCGAGGGTATGGCCTCGGGCACGTGGCGGGACGCGAACCAGCTCTTCGCCGCAGCGGCCGCACCACTGCTTGCGGGCGGCCAGACGATCGAGGGGTTGTTCCTGGCGGGCTTCGCCATGGATGACGCCGTCGCTCTCGATCTCAAGCGCATGACCGGCACCGAGGTCGCGTTCGTGACCGGCGATTCAGCGCAGGTTCGCGTAATCGCTTCCACGCTCGGCGCGGGCGAGGATGTGCTGGTCGCCGCGATGGGCCCGGCATTGTCACGGGCGCTGGCCGGCGAGCGCGCGATGCTCCCGCGGGTGTCGCTGGAGCGCCGGGTGTGGGGTGCGCGCCTCGAGCCGCTGCGCGACGCGGCCGGCATGCCGGTGGGTGCGGTGGTCACACTTGCCTCGCTCGACTCGGCGCTCGCCCCGTTCCGCCGCATCCAGGGCATGCTCATCGTGGTCGGGCTGCTCGCCATGGTCGCGGCGCTGTTCGCGTCGTGGGCGGCGACGCGGCGTTTGTCCGGTCCACTCGAACGGCTCGCGGTCGCGGCCGATTCCGCGCGCGAGGGCCGGCTCGATGTGGTGATCGAGGTGGACGGTCGTGACGAGGTCGCGCGGCTGGCCCGCGCGTTCCGCTCGCTGCTCGCCGAGCTGCGCGGCGAGCGCGAGCTGGCCGCGTTCCTCGCCACGCGATCGCGTTCGATCGCCGAGTCTCCAAAGGCGCAGTTGATCGAAGGCGCACTCGCCCCCGGCGCTATTGTCGGCGGTCGATTCGAGGTGCTCTCGGTCCTCGGCGCCGGCGGCATGGGCGTGGTCTATCGAGCTCGCGACCGGGACCTCAACGACATCGTCGCGCTCAAGACCCTGCACGCCGGGCAGGCCGATGAGGTGGGCCTGGAGCGGCTCAAGGGAGAGCTACGCCTCGCGCGACGCATCACACATCGCCACGTCGTGCGTGTGCACGACTTCGGCCAGTTGGACGACGTGCCCTTCATCTCGATGGTGTATGTGCAGGGCGTCACGCTGCGCGAGCTGCTCGCCGCGGGCATCCCGCCGCTCGCCGTGTCGCTGCGTATCGCGCGACAGGTGGCCTCTGGTCTCGCCGCGGCGCACGAGGCTGGCGTGGTGCACTACGACCTGAAGCCCGAGAACGTCGTGTTCGAGCCCGGGGGCAACGCCAAGTTGATGGACTTCGGCCTTGCACGTATCGCCCGTCACGACGCGGGGGCGCGCGGGTTCGCCGGCACGCTCGGCTATGCCTCGCCGGAGGTCATGCGAGGTGGCGAAGGCAGCGCGGCTTCGGACGTGTTCGCGTTCGGTGTGATGTTTCAGGAGCTGCTGTCGGGTCGGCGGCCGTGGTCGGGCTCTGATCCGATGGAGCTGGTGCATCGCATCCTGAACGAGCCGCCGGCTCTGCTCACGACTCTCCCGCTCTCGTCCGGTGCGCCGCACGACCCTCGTGTGGGAGTTTCCGCGCCCGGACCGGACATGGGCGCACATGACTTGGAAGCGTTCGTGAGCCGATGCCTGGCGCGTGATCCGGCGAGACGATTCCCCGATGGGCGCGCCTTGTGTGCGCCACTCGACGCGGTCGCCCGCCTATGAACGACTTCCGGCCCGCACGGTTGCGCTGGATGCTCGCGCTCGCGCTCACCGCGACTCCGCTCGCCACGATCGCCTTCGCCCAGCCAGCCGGCGACGCGTTCGCCGATTCCGTCGAGTACTTCACGGACTCGCCGCTGGCTCGATGGCGACTCTCCCCCTTCGGGGACGTGCGGCTGCGGCGCGAGCGCACGCAGGACATCCCAGGGCGCAGCGCGCAGGTGGAGCGCACACGCCTCACCCTGCGCGGCGGCGTGAGCTGGGCGCCCAGCCCACGCTTCGGCGCCGAACTGTCATTGCGGGCCGCCGCGGGCAGCGAGGAAGACGTCGAGTTCCCGCGCATCGACAACGACGCGCCCGACACGCTCGAACTGGACCGCGCGAACCTGTGGGGCACGCCGTGGCCAGGAGGCACGCTGCGCGCGGGACGCATGGCGTTCCCGTTGCGTCTCACCGATCTGGTGTGGGACGCAGATCTGAGACCGTGGGGCGTGGTGGCGACACACCGCCGGCAAGTGGGCGCCCTGGACGTGGTCCGCGCGGGTGCGGGCGTGTGGCGGCGCAGCAAGCTCGATGACGACGGTATCGTGGGTGTCGCACAGGCCGGCTGGTCGTTCCGCGAAGGGGCCGAGCACTCGGCCGACGCCGTCGCCTCCTGGCTGTGGTTCGACGATACCGAGCTGCTGGCACGCCAGAACCTGGGCCGACAGAACCGGATTCTCGGGACCGGCGATGCGCGGCGCTACGCCGAGCGATTCCGGCTGGTGGACGTGCAGCTCGAGGGCCGCCTCGCTGTCGCGTCACTTCCCGTCTCGGCAAGCGTGGACCTGGTGCGCAACATCGAGGCGAGCGCCGAGGGCGACGCCGTGCGCACCCGGCTCGTGGCGGGCCGCTTCGGCGAGCGCTTCGGTGCCGAGGCGGGATGGTCGTACCTACGCGCCGAGCGCGAGGCCCTGCCCGGGGCATTCGCCTCTGACGACTGGTGGGCGCGCACCAGCACGCGCGGGCACATGCCGTGGGTGACGCTTGGCTGGTCGCACTGGCTGCGACTGCGCGTGTTCGGGACCTTTGAGTGGCGAGACGGGGTCGCCGAACGCAGCGAGCGTGTGGTGAGCGAGCTCACGTTCAGGTGGAACGGGCGTTAAGGCGCAGTGCGCCTCAGACCACGGCCGCCTTCACGCAATGGATGGGCGGCAGGGAGTCGAACACGCACTCCCACTCCTCGCCCCCTTCGCGTCCCATCCACAGCTGGCCGGTGGTGGTGCCGAAGTAGAGCGCCGGCATCTTGAGCGTGTCCACGTCCATGCCGTCGCGCTGCACGGTGAAGAAGCTCGACTTCTTCGGCAGGCCCTTGGTGAGCTTCCGCCAGTTGCCACCGCCGGTCTCGCTCCGCCACACGGCAGGAGAGCCGTCCGGGCAGGCGCGCGTCATGGGCTCGAGCGGCATGACGTAGACCACGTCCGGGTCGTGCGGGTGCACGACGATCGGGAACCCGAAGTCCGACGGCAGCCCCTTCGCGATCGAGTACCAGGACTGGCCGTGGTCGTCGCTGCGCAGCACGCCGATGCCCGGGCGATCGGGAAAGCCGCCGTGGTTCTGCATGTAGAGCCGCGCCGGCGCGTCGTCGTGCCGCGTGATCTTGTGCACGCACTGGCCGAACTCAGGGTACGGGTCGGGCGTGAAGCCGGCGCCGCCGCCGGCGTTGGAAGCCCGGAACGTCTCGCCCCCGTCCTCGCTCAGGTAGTGGCCGCCGGTCGAGATGCCGAGGTGCACGCGGTTGCCGTCGCGAATGATGGTGTGCATGCACAGGCCGCCGGCGCCGGGCTGCCACTTGCGCGCATGATCGTGGTTGCTGATGCCCTCGACCATCTCCCACGAGTCACCG
>CAZADU010000242.1:0-2680 GCA_964483945.1 uncultured bacterium | reverse complement strand
GCGCGTCCGGCGCCGTGCGCAAGTCCAGCGTGATCATGTCCATCGACACGCGGCCGACCATGGCCACGCTGCGGCCGCGCACCCATGCGGGGCGCTCCACCACGAAGGCGCCGCGCACATTGTCGCGCCGCTGCGTGGCTCCGAGCCCGCTCTGGGCGCGCGTCGCCCGCGCGCGTCGCAACAGGCCTGGCACGAACGGCACACCGGTGGCGTCCGCGAGCGCCTCGGCCAGCCGCGCCGCCTGATCGTAGCCGCGCTCGCGCAGCCTTGCCGCGTGCAGCGGCACGCTGGTGATGATCGCGCGGCGCAGCGCGCGCGCGGGCAGCCGCCGCGCGAGTGCCGGCGCGTGCGCGCGCGCGAGCCCGGGCCGTGCGCCGAACTTGAGCGCGTGCACCACGAGCTCGACGCGCTCATCGTAAAGCCAGGCCGCGTGCACCTGGTCCCCCGGGTGACGCTTGCAGCCGTCCGGGGCGGCACCGTCGACGAGACAGCGCGCGCAAACCGCGTAGGGCATCACCGGCACCCGTGACAGGCAACGGTCGCAGAGCAGTGCGGTGGGAGCAGCGGCCTCCCCGCAGCCTGGGCAACGCTGCGGCAGGACGAACTCGAGCAGGCTGGCGAGCGGCGCGGCGACGGCGCGTGCGAGCGAGCGAGCAGCAGCACCGAGCAGCGGCGTGCGAAGGTCGGGAGCGGGCGTACGGGGGCGCTCGCGCCGGCTCAGCGCGGCCACCCCACCGCCGCAGCGAGCGGCGCCAGGGGCACCTCTCGCCGGAACCAGATCGAGAGCGAGTGGCGCGCCTGATGCACGAGCAGCCCCAAGCCGTCCACGCCCTCGAGCCCTCGCCGCCTCGCTTCCGCCACCCATGGCGTGAGCGCCTCTGCATAATTGAGGTCCACGACGAGTGCGCCGCGCGGGATGTCGTCCAGCACGGTGGCCAGCTGATCCGAGCCCAGCGGGGTTCCGTTCACCACCACATCCGACTCACGCGCCGCCTCGCGTGCCGCCGCCGTTCCCCACGCGTGCCAGCGACTTCCGAGCGCTCCGCCCCAGACATCGAAGGCGTCAGGCAGCCGGCGCGATACCACGCGCGCGCGCCGGGCCCCGGCTAGGTCCAGTGCCAGTGCGAGGCTTCGCACCGCACCACCCGCGCCCAGGAACAGCACGCGCGCAGCGGTCGCGTCGCGGCTGAGCGAGGCGAGCAGGTCGAGGAAGCCTGCCCCATCGGTGGTGTCGCCGCGCGGGCCGTCGGCGTGGAACGTGACCGTATTCACCGAGCAAGCTCGGCGCGCATCGGCACTGACCTGGCTCATGCACGCGAGTGCGGGCTCCTTGAGAGGCAGGGTGAGATTGCATCCCAGGTAGCCGTCCGCCGCGAGCCGGCCGAGCGTGGCGGGCAGGTCTCCCGTCGGCGTGCGAAGCGCGACGGATTCACAGCTCGTTCCCACCGCCTCGGCCCCCGCTCGATGCAGCTCGGGCGAGCGCGTGTAGCGCAGCGGGTCGCCGAGAACGGCGAGCCGCACCGCCGCGCTCATGCCCGTCCGGCGTCGGGGATGGAACCGTCGAGTGCAGCTTCTCGGCGCAGGCGCATGATCATGAGCAGACCGAACAGTGCCATGCCACCGCTCATGACCTGGCTCTCGGTGATGTCGAGCGTTCCAATGCGCAGGATCACGGCATTCACCTCGTAGGCACGTGTCAGGTCGAGCGGGATGCGCAGGAGCGCGAACACGATGATGAACAGCCAGAACATCACCCCGGGAACACGGATGCGGTGCCGCGTGGCCTGGAAGATGGCGAACAGCGTCAGCCCGACGAGCGCGTTGTAGAGCTGCGACGGATGCACCGGCTGGTCGCCGAACTCGAGGAACGCGAACGAATCGCGCGGGAATACCACACCCCACGGCTGCGCGGTCGGCTGCCCGTAGCAACAACCGTTCAGGAAACAGCCGATGCGCCCGAACATCGTGCCGAGCGCGAGTGATGGCGTGAGCGCGTCCGCCAGGATCCACACCGGCAGGCCCATGCGCTTGGCCGCGACCAACCCGGCGAACGTACCGGCGACGATGCCGCCGTAGAGCGTCAGGCCGCCCTGCCACAGCGCGAGCGCGCTGGTCCACTCACGGCGAAACTCGGGCAGGTGCTCGAGCACGTACAGCAGCCGCGCGCCGAACACCGATGCGATCAGCGTCACCAGGATGACATTGACCACCTTGTCCTCGTCGAGCCCGAGGCGGCGCGACTCGCGCAATCCCAGGAACGTCCCGACGACAAACGCGATGGCCATGAACACGCCGTAGCTGCGCAGGTGGATGGGCCCGAGTTGAAGCACTTCCGGATGCATCAGTACTCCCGGCGCCGGAGCGCCACGTTCTGCAGCAGGCCGATCTGGATGCAGTTCACGATCAGCGCAGTGCCGCCGTAGGAGAGGAACGGCAAGGGGACGCCCGTGACCGGCGCCCAGCCGATGGTCATCAGCATGTTGACCATGATGTGGAAGAACAGCGCGGTCGTGATGCCGACCGCGGTGAGGCTGGCGAATCCATCGCGTGCGATGGCGGCGAGCCGGAAGCCGCGGAACACGACGATGCCGTAGAGCAGCACCACGGTCAACGACCCGAGCAGGCCCCACTCCTCTCCGACCACGGAGTAGATGAAGTCGGTGTGCCGCATGGGCAGGTA
>CAZADU010000241.1:0-6207 GCA_964483945.1 uncultured bacterium | reverse complement strand
ACGGACGAGCACGACCGAGATTCGCTCGCGTACACGTCGTTCTGGTGGGTGGGGGATCGGCCGCGCGGCTGGGGCGTCGTGGTGAGCCCGGCGCGAGGTGCGACGCTGCGCGCGCGACTGACGGCCGGCGAGACGTTGGAGCTCGAGGTGGACTTCGATTGCGAACGCTACGCGGGCGAGTTCGCGCTGGTGAGTACGGCGATCCCCGGCGATCTGCCGGGTGAAGTGCTGGTCACGTCGCACCTCTGTCATCCGCGCCCCGGTGCGAACGACAACGCCTCGGGCAGCGCGGCAACGCTCGAGTGTGCACGCGTGCTCTCCGCGCTCGCCGGGCGCGACGAGCTGCGGTCCCCGCGACGCACGTTGCGCTTCTTGTGGATGCCCGAGTTCACCGGCACGTACGCGTGGCAGGCGATCCATCGGGATCGCGTCGCACGCACCGTGGCGGCAGTGAATCTCGACATGGTGGGCGAGCGGCAGCAGGACTGCGGCAGCACGCAGCTGCTCGAGCACGCGCCATACTTCCTCGGCTCGTTCGCCGACGAGCTCCTCGGGCGCATCCGCACGGCGGCGCAGGACTGGGTGCGCGATTTCTCGGGCCCCGGGCACTACTCGCTCGCGCGCCTCGCCGACGTGCCCTATTCCGGCGGCAGCGACCACGCCCTGTGGTTGGACCCTGGGGTGGGCGTGCCGTGCCCGATGCTGAGCCAATGGCCTGACCGCTACTATCATTCCGATCTCGACACCGTGGAGCGCTGTGATCCTGACTCGCTCGCACTTGCGGTCCGGGCCGCGGCCACCTATGCGGGCTTTGTGGCCACGGCCGGGGCCGACGAGACGGCGTGGTTGCTACAGCGGGTCGCGCGCGGCGCACGCCGGCGCTTGCTGTCGGCGTTGGACCGGGCTTCACCCTGGGACGCGGCGCACGCCGAGCGAGAGCGCGGCCAGCGAGCACTCGCGAGCGTGGCGCGGCTCGCCTATGGACTCGCCGCGGACCACGCCATCACACGCGCGATCGAGCGCACGCTGCCGCTCGCCGCCGACGAGTTCGAGGGATTCTGGGATGGCGAGGTCGTCCCTGCACTCCCGTCGCGGCCGCCGGGGCAGGACGCGCCACCGGGCCGGGTTCCCCTGCGCGTGCAGGACGCGCTCGCCAGCCCCATCCGCTCGCTCGCCTCCGGGTGGGACGCGCTGCCCGAAGACCGACGGGCACGGCTGCTCGCGCTCGAGGGTGCGATCCCGGGGGGATCCACCGCGCTGGACGTGGCGTGGTTCGCCTGCGACGGCAAGCGCGACACCGGTGCGATCACCGAGCTGGTGCGGCGCGAGGGCTGGGACGTGTCCCGCCGGCAGCTCGAGGAGTGGTTCGAACTGGCGGAGCCGCTCGGCCTCATCCACTGGCGGACGGCCCCGGCGGACGACTGAAGCGGCTCAGTGCGGCGAGGAACCCGAAGCGGCCTTTCGCGTCCGCGACCGCCACGACGACAGCGTCTCCAGGCGGGCGTTCCGGATGCCGGCGAGTGGGCCGGGGTTGTAGTCGTCGACCACGCGCGCGATACCTTCCACCTTGGTGAGTGCGACGAGGCTGTCGATCGTGTCCCATCCCGACAGCACCTGGCCGAACACCGTGTAGGCGCCGTCCAACTGTGGCAGTTCGCGGAGCGCGATGTAGAACTGCGAGCCGTTGGACTCCCGTTTCGGGTTCACCGCGTCGGGCTCGCGCGCCATCGCCACGGCGCCCTTCACGTGCAGACGCCCGATCTCGCCGGGCAGCTTGTACGGCGGTCCGCCGCGGCCGTCATCGAAAGGGTTCTCGTTACGTGAGTTCGGGTCGCCGCCCTGGATCACGAACCCCGGCCGGATCCGGTGGAAGGTGAGACCGTCGTAAAATCCCTCGGCCGTGAGCTTGCGGATGTTCTCCACCGTGCGCGGCGCGTCCTTGGGGAAGAGCTGGATGGCGATCTCGCCGACCCGGGTCGTGAGCACCAGCACATCCCCATTGGTTGCGGGGCTGCCGGCGCAGGCAGGAGAGCCGGCGAGAGCGAGTAACAGGAACAACACGGCAGCGGCGCGAAGGGCCGTGGCGGCAGACGAACGGGGCATCGCGATCGGGTCCTCTCCATCAGGGACGGCGCCGTAGGGGCCGGCAGTGTTTCAAGGGCACGTCAAACAGCGGCTCGGGGGCTTGGCGGTTGCGATCCGGCTGCTATACTCCCCGCCCGCTCCTCGGTTCCACCGGTGTCATGGACGCAGCGCGGCGACGCCCCACTGGCGTCCCGTCCGCCCATGGTCGCGCCGGTGCGAGAAGTAGAGGGCGGGTTCGCAGGATGTGCAAGCGCCGGTGTCGGTCAGCGACTCCGTCCGCACGCCGGCGGCGCGCAGTACGAGCGCGGCCGCGGTGGGCAGATCGAGTTTAGGCCGGCCGGACGCGGCGTGCACCGCCTCGGCGGGAAAACGCGACGCGACCTCTTCACCGACTTCATAGCAACACCCCCGGATCGCGGGGCCAAACGCCACCTGGACGGCGTCGGGCGCGCAACCGGCGAGCCGGCAGACCGCCTCGAGCGCGGCGGCCGGCATGCCGTCGGCCGTCCCGCGCCAGCCGGAGTGGACCGCGGCCACGGCACCCGGGGCCGAGAACAAGATGGACATGCAGTCTGCCGAAGTCACGGCCAGCGCCACGCCCGGCACGCGAGTCACGAGTGCATCGCATTGGGGATGATGCCCTGCTGCCAGCACCTCGCTGACCCGGGTGCCATGGCACTGACCGGCGGTTGCTAGCCGGGTGACGTCGAGGCCAGCGCTTCGCAGCACGCGGGCGCGATTCTCGGCGACGGCGTCAGGATCGTCCTCGGTGGAACGCCCGAGATTGAGTGCGTTGTAGGGTGCGCGGCTCACGCCGCCCAGCCGCGTCGAGAACAGCAGTAGGGCCGAGGGAGAGTGCTCCCGCGGCCGCCAAAGAGGCAGCTCCGAGCTTCGTTCGAGTATCCACATGGGCGCGGCACGCTAGAGTCGGGGGCTTGAAGCGTCAAGCCCCGCGCACGAGAGGACGCATGGTGAGAGCACGAGTCTGGCTGGCAGGTCTGACGTTGGCGGCGCTGTCCGCGCCGGCGCTCCAGGTTCTCGCCCAGGCCACCACGCCACCGCCGCCGGTGGCCACGGTCGGTGGCCGGCGGATCGAACGCAGCGAGTTCGACGCCCGGCTGCAAACCGCCGAACGCCAGTTGGCCGCGCGTCGTGGCGAGCAACCGGCCGAGCTACGCGACGTGCTTCGTCGTCAGCTGCTCGAAACGATGATCCGCATGAACCTGCTCATCCTCGAGTCTCGGCGGCTGGGTACGCCCGTGGGCTCGGCCGAGGCCGAGTCGGCGCTCAAGCTGGATCCGTTCTTCAGTCCCGACGGCCGCTTCGATGCCGCGCGCTGGAACCTTACGCGCACGACGCAGCCGGCGCGCTTTCAGGGAGCGCTCACGGCCACGCGCGAACGACTCGCCGCGCGCAAGCTCGACGATCAGGTGCAGGCCCGCTACCGACCGCGCGATGCCGAACTTCGCCAGCAGGCACTACGACAACTGCGCCGAGCATTCACCGAGGACATCTCGCTGCGTGTGGCCGAGTTCGACGGCCGCATCCACGAGCCGCGCGAGCGCGACGTCACGGCGTACTATGCCGCCCACCGCGAAGAGTACCGTCGCACCGATCGCGCCGTGCTGAGCGTGTCATTCATCAACGAACCGCCTCGTACCCGGCTCGAGCGGGAGGACGCGGCCGCGGGCGCGGCTTGGAGCGCGCGCATGAAGCGCACCGCCGACAGCGTCATCGCCGCGATCCGATCCGGGATCTCGCTGGAGGACGCCACCTCGAAGTTCGGCGGACCGCGTGGCGACGTGTCCGTCCTGCCCGAGAACTTCCCTGGCTACTGGCAGGGGAGCCCGGCTCAGACCGCCAGCGTGTTCAAGGCGAAAGCGGGCCAGGTGTTGTTCGAGGCCATCCCGGGGCCCGAGGGATTCCTCGTCGTGCGCGTGGACCAGGTCACCCCGGCGCACATCCCGCCGCTGCGCGAGGTGTCGCGCGAGATCCGCGCCCGCCTGCGCGAGGACGCACGTGCGCATCGCGACGAGTGGGAGCGCCGCGCGCTCTACGCCGACGTGCGCGACTCGCTATCGGGTCCGGCGTGGACGATTCGCTGGGCCGCGCTGGATACCGGCACGGTGCGCGTGCCGGAACCCAGCGAGGCCGACCTCGACCGCTGGTATCGCGGGCACCTCGCCGACTTCTCCACTTTTGACGCGAAGACGGGCACGATCGTGGCACGCACGTTGCCGCAGGTGAAGGACGAGGTCCGCCTGCGCTGGAAGCGCGACAAGCGCGTCGAGACGGCGCGGCTGCAGGCGAACGCGCTGAGCGAGGCGTGGAGCGCGGGCAAGCGCGCGCCCGACGTTGAGCGCCAGGTGCGCGTTCGCGAAGCGGGGCCGCTGCCGGCGGGTGCTCGCGTGGACACGGGCTTTGCCGCGGCCGCACTCACGGACACGATCTGGAGCGGCGGTCAGCCCAAGGACGCCGGGCTCGTGTCGTACGCCCGTGGCTTCATCGTCTGGCAGGTCGCCGGCCGTCTGGGCAAGCACACGCCGAGCTACGAGCAGGTGATGGACGCGCTGCAGGGCGTGGTGGACCGCACACGCCTCGCCGCCGACGAGCGGGGTGCACGCGAACTCTACGAGCGCGACCCGCAGCGCTTCGGCCAGGGTCGTCGCTTCTACTTCACTCGCCTCACCGTGGCACAACCGCCGATCCAGGACATCCCGCTCACGCGCGCCGAGGTGGAGCGCTGGCACAAGCGCAACATCGAGAAGTACTCCGCACCCGAACTCGTGCGGACCAAGCACATCCTGATCTCGCCGATCAACGCGTCGCAGGCCGCCGACCGTGCCGCGCGCACGCGCGCCGACTCGCTGCTGGCGCGCATCCGCGCCGGCGAGAGCTTCGACGCGCTGGCGGCACAGTTCTCGGACGACCCGGCTACCCGCGAAAAGGGCGGGGACGTTGGAGTGTTCCAGCGGGGGGCCATGCTGCCCGCGTTCGAGGACGCGGCGTTCGCGATGAACGCAGGCGATCTCGCCGGCCCCGTCCGAACCGAGGTCGGTTATCACATCCTGGAGTGCACCGAGCACGTGAGCGCCCATGTCCAGCCGTTGAAGCTCGTCTACAGCATCGTGGGGAGCGACCTGGCCCGCGTGCGCGCCGACACCATCGCGCAACGCCGCGCCGACAGCCTGTTGCGCGTGGCACGCACCATCCCGGCGCTCAAGTCGGCCGCGCGCACGATGGGGCTCCAGACGTTTCAGTTCGTTCACGCCGCGGACGAAGGCATGGTCAACACGTCGCTCACGCCATACTTCGAGCGGCTCCTCAAGCTGAAGCCGGGCGAGGTCATGCCCACGAAGTTCATCGCCAAGGGTGAGGGGTGGTGGATCACCTGGGTGGACTCGATCGCTCCGCCGGTACGCCCGAACTGGACCGAGTCGCGCGCGGCCGCGCTGGCCGCCTTCCGTGCGGGCGCGGGCGAGCGCGCCATGCTGGCCAAGGTGGCCGAGCTGGACTCTCTCGAGGACCAGGGCTGGTCGCTCGACAGCCTCGGCGCACATTGGGGGGGCCTGACGCGCTCGAAAGAGCTGTCAGCCTCCGGGGTGAGTGCCAACACCATGCTGCCCGCGGCCATGGACTCGCTGGTGTTCGGCGCGGCGGGTCACGTGCCGGCGCTGTCGCCGGGGCAGACGAGCGACTGGGTGCGTTGGCCAGGGGGTGTGGCGAGGGTGCGGCTGATCGAGCGCAGCGAGCCGAACGAGGCGCGGCTGCAAAACCGCATGGACGAGCTGCGCCGGACTTCCGTGGATCGGCGCATGGTCGGCTATTACGAAGACCTGAAGAAGCGCTACCCGGTGCGGATCCAGGACCGGCAACTCGAGGCAATCCCGCTGCCGGAGCTGCCACCGGAGGAGTGAGGCCCGGCAACCTCGCGGCGTCCGGCGGGGTCCAGACGTGCGGCGGGAGTGCCGGGCGGGCGCGGTGCGTTCCCGGGGCTCAGGTTCGGTGCGGAGATGGCCGATGACATTGGCGAACTCCTGCTCTCACCCGAGGCGTCGCCATGCCATCGCGAATCGAACAGAGCGCCCCGACCGCCGAGCAGAAGCTCCTGCTCGTGGACCT
>CAZADU010000240.1:0-1591 GCA_964483945.1 uncultured bacterium | reverse complement strand
GTGGCTCCTTTCGGGTGTCGGGCCTGCGGCCCGCAGAGACGGCCGCGAATCAGGGCGCCCGTCAGGGTACCCGCAGTTCTCCTTCGTACACGGTCACAGCGGGTCCGGTCAGCGTGGCCTCCCGGCCGTGTGGGCCGTCGCTGAAATCCACGACCAAGTCCTCTCCGCCCGCGGTGCGGATGGTCACGGGCGGCCTCGCACCCTCCAGCACGGCCCACAGGGCACTCGCCATGGCCCCGCTGCCGCACGCCAGTGTCTCACCCTCGACACCGCGTTCCCAGGTGCGCATGGCCACACGGCCGTCGGGCAGGCGCTCCACGAAGTCCACGTTGGCTCCCGCGGCACCAAGCTTGGGATGCGAACGTAGCGGTGGCGCCCACTGCGCGAACGGGATGTCGCTCACGCGCGGCACCGGTACGACCAGGTGCGGCACGCCCGTGCCCACGCGGCGGGCGGCGAAGCTGCGGCCCCCAGCCTCGAGCACCAGCGACTCGCCCGCGTCCACGGCGCCGAACCACAGCGCGATGCGGCCGTCAGCAAACGCACGTGCGCGCTTCACGCCCGCGTCGGTGCGAAAGCTCACCTCACCGCTCGCCCCGAGCCCCAGGTCCAGCGCGAAGCGCGCGATGCAGCGCGCCCCGTTGCCGCAGAACTCGGCCACACCGCCATCGGCGTTGTGGTAACGCATGGCGAAGTGCTGTTCGGGGTCGCGCTCCAGCAGCAGCACGCCGTCGGCGCCGATGCCGCGACGCCGGTCGCACCAGCGCGCGAACAACGCGCGGCGCTCGTGCGGCAAGTACGGCTCGCGGTGGTCGATCACCACGAAGTCATTGCCGGCCCCGTGCATCTTGCGGAAGCGCATGTTCATGGCGCGGGCGGCTCCGGACGCACCAGCAAGAACGGGGGCAGTTCCACGTCGGCCGCGGGCGAGAGCGTCACTCGGATCTCGCTACTGGCGGGCTCCTCGTCGCGCTTCCACGTCTTGTTGCGATCGAGGTCGCGGAACGCGCGCACGTGGTAGACGCCCGGCTCCCACTTGAAGTCGAACGCGCCTGCCGTGGTGAGGTCGTAGAGCACCCGCCGCGTGGTGTCGGCCTCGGACATCACAATCAGCCGCAACTGGCCGCGCTCGTCGCCGAGCGAGTCCACCACGGTGCCGCGCACGCGCGCGGGGGCGCGCGGGTTGATCACCTTGAGCTTCAAGCCGCTCACCACGGCGGCATCTGCCGTCAGCACCAGCGTCGTGTCGGAGGGCGCCAGCAGATCGCGATCGGGCTCGTAAGAGTGGTTGTGGTTCAGGTCGGCGAACGCCCACACACGGTAGCGCCCCGGCACGTCGAGCCCGGTGATGCGGAACGCGCCCAACTCGCCGGCCAGGCCGACAGCCTCGAAATCGCGCGCGGTGCTGTCCGGCGCGCGCCCCTCGGGATAGCACCACAGGTAGGTGCCGGGCACGGCGAAACCTGTGGCCAGAACTTCGCCCTCGATGCGGCCTTTCGGAAAGACGGCCGCGGTCGTGAACGACACCGCGCGGCCGTTGACCAGCGGATTGCCATGGCGATCGCGCGCATCAGTGCCCACGAACAGCGTG
>CAZADU010000239.1:0-7768 GCA_964483945.1 uncultured bacterium | reverse complement strand
GTCGGGACGAGGGCCTTGGCGAAATCCGCCGCCGCCCCGTGGGGCAGGGCCAAAAACCACAGGTCAACATCCCGGCGCTGCGCCAAGGCGTCCGGAGCCGAATCGCTAAACACCATTTGGTCGGCCGCGGTGCCGCGCAAGGCGGGGATGACGGTGGACACAACCTTGCCGGCTTGCTGGCGCGAGGTGCCACCAGCGGCGCGGACGACGGGGAGGGCGCCGCCCATGCACTGCCCGCGAGCAACCAGCCGAAACACAGGGCCATCACCGTGCGCGCCAAGCTCACCTCCGTCGCATCGTGTCCCGGATAACCTACTCCTGTCCGCGGCGACAGCATGTGGAGGCGCGGCGCCACGGTCCAGGGCGCGGGGCAAGCCGGTCCGATCAGAGATCGGTGAACGTCTCGCCGGACCTGGCCTTCTCCGCGAGCAGCGCGCTCGGCTCGAACCGCGCGCCCTTCTCGGCGTGCAGCGCGCGCAACCGGTCCGCGATGTGCGCGAGCCCGACGCTGTCCGCATAGCGCAGCACGCCGCCGCGGTGCGGCGGAAACCCGGCGCCGAAGATCATCGCCAGGTCCAACTGTGCAGCACCCGCGACGATGCCTTCCTCCACGCAGCGCGCGGCCTCGTTCACCATCGCCAACACCATGCGCTCGGAGAGCGTGTCCACCGTCTGCGGCCGCCGGCTCTGTTGCAGCGCCAGCAACGAGCGCACGCTGGGGTCCGCGGTGCGCTTGCGGCCGCGATGGCGGTAGAACCCCCGGCCGTTCTTGCGGCCCAGCCGTCCTGCGGCGATCAGCTTCTCCAGCGCGGGCGACGGTTGCATGCGCGCAGGAAACGCCGCGGCGAGCACGCCCGCCACCTTGTGCGCGACGTCCAGTCCGACTTCGTCCACGACCTCGAACGGGCCCATGGGCATGCCGAAGCGGCGCATCGCGCCATCGAGGTCGGCCACGGCGTAGCCTTCCTCGAGCATGTGCAGGGCCTCTCTCAGATAGGGCATGAGCACGCGGTTCACCACAAACCCTGGCGAGTCCTTCACCACCACAGGCGTCTTGCCGAGCCGACGCGCGAGCACCACCGCGGTGACGAGCGCGGCGTCCGAAGTGCGCTCCCCACGCACGACCTCGACCAGCGGCATGCGGTGGACGGGGTTGAAGAAGTGGAATCCCACAAAACGCTCGGGATGCAGCAGGCCCGATGCGAGCGAATCGATGCTGAGGCTGCTGGTGTTGGATGCGAGCAGCGCGTCCGCGGGGATGCGCACCTCGAGCTCGGCGAAGACGCGGCGCTTGACGTCGAGGTCCTCGATGACCGCCTCGAGCGCGAAGTCGGCGTGCCCCATGCCGGTGAGCTCGAGCGTGGGCAGCACGCGCGCCATCTGCCCGTCCACTTCACGTATCGCCAGCCGCTTCTTGCGGCCGCGCTCGGCGATCACACTGCGGATGATCTGCAACCCCTTCTGGAGTGCTTCGGTCTTGATCTCTCGCATGCGCACCGTGATGCCCTGGCGGGCGGCCAGTTCGGCGATGCCCGCGCCCATCACGCCGGCCCCGATGAGTGCCATGTTCGAGATGGTGGCCGCCTTCACGCCGGGGTCGGCCACGACATTCGCGCGCTTGGCGTCCTCCGAAAGCCGGAAGATGCGCACGAGGTTCTTGCACACGGGGCCCACGACCAGCGGGGCGACGGCGTCCGCCTCGGCCAGCAGACCCTGCGCGATGGGCCGGCCGTACGTGTGCTCGAGCACGCGCAGCACCGCGAGCGGGGCGGGGTAGGAGCCGCCGGTGCGCGCGAGCACACCCTTGCGTGCCTGCGAGAACACCAGCGCGCGGCCCGGCACGGTGGCGTCCAGCACCCAGTTCATGAACCCCTTCGCCCGGTAGCGGTCACGGAGCTGGCTCGCCGGGCGCTTGGCCACGCCCGCCAGGTGCTGCTCGGCCAGTTCCACCAGCCAGGCAGCGGGCACCGCGCGCGCGATCAGGCCCAGCTTCTCGGCGCGGCGCGCGTCGAGGGCGCGTCCCGTGAGGATCAGGTCGAGTGCGGCGGGCAGACCGATCAGACGCGGTAGTCGCGAGGTGCCGCCCCAAGCCGGCAGGATGCCCAGCAACACCTCGGGCAGACCGATCTGCGTGCGCGACTCGTCCGTGGCGACGCGTGAGTCGCACGCCAGCGCCAGTTCGGTGCCACCGCCCAGACACACGCCGTCGATCGCGGCCACCTTGGCGAACGGCAGTGCCGCAAGCCGGGCATACGCGGCCTGCCCGCGGCGAACGAGCGCGTGCACCAGCGTGGCGTCCGTGATGCCGGCGATGGCGTCGATGTCGGCGCCGGCGATGAAGCTGCCGGGCTTGCCCGAGAGGACGAGCAGTCCCTTGGGCGGCGAGGCCTCGAGGTCGCCGAGGGCCGCCTCGAGCGACTCGATGGCGTCGGCATCCAGCACGTTGAGCTTGCGCCCGGGGTGGTCCATCACCAAGTGCGCCAGTCCGCCGTCGCGGCGCTCGACACGGAACACGTTCAGCATGCGCTCACTCGCGCGACGCTGCTCATGCGCGCTCCAGCACGAACGCCGCGCCCTGGCCGCCGCCCACACACAATGAAGCGAGCCCCAGCCGTGCGCCGCGGCGCTTCATCTCGTGCAGGGTGGTGAGCAGCAGCCGCGCACCCGAGGCCCCCACCGGGTGCCCAAGCGCGATCGCACCGCCGTTCACGTTGAGACGGTCGTCGGGGATCTCGCCGAGAGGCTGGTCGAGCCCCAGTTCGTCGCGGCAGAACTTCGCGGACTTCGCCGCCTCCTGGCACGCGATCACCTGGGCCGCGAACGCCTCGTTGATCTCGAACACCTCGATCTCGGCAAGCGTGACCTGCGCGCGTGCGAGCGCCTTGGCCATGGCGTGGACGGGACCAAGCCCCATGCGTCCCGGCGCCAGCCCCGCGAACGCGAACGCGCGCACACGGCCGAGCGGCGGCGTGGGCCAGCCCCGGGCCGTCTCGTCGTCGCCCACGAGCAGTGCCGCGGCCCCATCGGTGATCTGGCAGGAATTGCCCACCGTGACACTGCCGTTCCTGCGATCGAAGTAGGGCTTGAGCCGGGTGAGTGCCTCGAACGTCTGCCCGTCGCGCGGGCCCACGTCATCGCGCACGGGATCACACGCGGGCGGCGGGTAGACCGGAACGATCTCCTCGCGCAACCGCTCGCGCGCGGCAATGGCCCGCTGGTGGCTGCGCAGCGCGAACTCGTCCTGGCGCTCGCGCGTGATGCGAAACTCGCGCGCCAGCACCTCGGCGGTCTGGCCCATGTTTAGCCCGCACACGAGGTCGGTGAGCCCCTCGGCCAGCGCGATGCGAGGCGTGAGCATGTGCGGACGGAATTGGAGCATGGCCCCGAGTCGCTGCATCGGAGTCTTGGCACGCATCAGTCCCTCGAGGAAGTCCGAATAGGAGAACGGGAATTGCAGCGGGATCTGGCTCATCGACTCCATGCCGCCCGCCAGCACCAGCTTGGCGTCGCCCGAGCCGATCCGGTGGCACGCGTTCGCCACCGCCTCCATGCCCGACGCACAGTTGCGATGCACGGTCACGGCGGGCACCTGTTCGGGCACACCTGCGCGCAGCGCGACGACGCGCGACGAGTTCGCGGCCTCGCTCGGCATGGCGCAGTGACCGAACACCACTTCGTCGATGCGCGCAGGGTCCAGATCGCTGCGCGCGATCACCTCGGCGGCGGCGACGCGCCCCAGCTCGTAGCTGGGGACCCGCTTGAACACGCTGCCGGCCTTGGCGAACGGCGTGCGTACGCCGGCGAGGATCCAGCCTCCGGGGACGGTCATCAGCGGGGCAGTTTCTCCAGAATCTCTCGGGCTTCGGACTGGTAGCGCGCATCCAGCGCGCTGCTCGTCGGCGGCAGGGACAGCGCCTTCTCCAGCACACGCCGGGCATCGGCAACACGCTTCAGGTCCTTGAGCAGGCGGCCGTATTGCACGCGGTGATTGACGTAGTCCGGTTCAAGCTCGATGGCCTTCTGGAACGCCTGCTCGGCGTTTTCGCGCGTCGCACCCTTCGGAACACCGCCGAGCACGGTGTTCGCGGTCATGCGCTCCATCGAGTTCATGGCCGCGATCTTCATATTCCACACCGCCAATACGTGCCAGGCACGGCCGATGCCGGCGTCGAGCGAGATGGACCGGTCCACCTCGGCCTTGATCTCCTTGGAGAGCGCCAGCCGCGTCTTGGCCCCCTCGCGCAGTGCCTGCCGGCCCAGTGCGACCGCCAGCCAGACGTGCGGCGCAGCACTGTCCGGTGCCACGCGCACCGCCTGGCGAGCGAGCTTCACGGCCTCGGCCCAGGTCATGCGCTGCGTGTCGCCCTTCTGGGTCTCGCCCAACTCCGAGTAGGTGCGCGACAGTCGGCACAGCGCGGGCACGTGCGTGGGCGTGGCCTTCACGGCTTCGTCGTAGGCCGCGCGAGCGTCCTCCAGGCGGGCGGCCGCGTAAGCCTGGTCGCCCGCGGCGATCGCCTCATCGGTCGTGCGGGCCTCTGCGCCCGTGCCCTGCAGCAGCAGCAGCGCGGCCAGCGAGGTGGCGGCGAACCGGCTGCGCGATTGGGACATGGCGGAAGGCCGTGGGTGCAAGCGGTTGCTGGACATGGCCATCCTCCTTGGCACCCGTCGCGGCCGCGTCAGGCGCTGGCCACCTTGCGCTGCACGGCGCGGCATTGTCAACCATCCGTGCGGACCACATACCCATTTGGTAGACAACGGTTTCCCTTGGCACTGCCGTACCCCGGTGCTACCAATCCCCTGATTCCGAGCCGTGGGCAATGAGGCCCGCGACGGGCCGCGCACGGAGGGGGCCATGCCGAAGACGCTCATCAGGATCTTCCTCGATTCAGTCGCTCAGCATCACAAGCCCGCGCTGTTCATGCGCCGGCTTCCCGACACCGCCGGAAAAGGCCGCTGGGAGTCGCTGTCGTCCGAGCGCGCTCGCAACGACGTCGAGAGCTTGGCGCTGGGGCTCGCCGCTCTCGGCGTGCGCCGTGGCGACCGCGTGGCATTGCTGTCCGAGAACCGCTACGAGTGGGCGGTCAGTGACCTCGCCACGCTGGGGCAGGGTGCAGTGACGGTCCCCATCTACCCCACGCTCACCGCGCCGCAGAGCCTCTACATCCTCGACAACGCCGAGGCTCGCGTGGTGATCGTGTCCAACACGGCCCAGCTCGAGAAGCTGCTGGCCGTGGCCGATTCACTGCCGCGGCTCGCCGCCATCGTGGCCATGGACCCGCCGCCGGCGCTGCGTGACCCGCGCGTGCGCGCCTGGAGCGCCGTGCTCGCCGACGGCGAACGCCGGCGCACCGCCGACCCCAACGCGTTCCGTGCGCTCGCCGAAGCCACTCGTCCCGCGGATCTCGCCACCATCATCTATACGTCCGGCACGACCGGTGACCCCAAGGGTGCGATGCTCACGCACGACAACATCGCCTCCAACGTCGAAGCGTGTCTCCGTGTGGTGGACTTGAATCCCCGCGACACGTGCCTGTCGTTCCTGCCGCTATGCCACATCTTCGAACGCATGGCGGGGCTCTACGCCATGCTCGGCGCTGGCGCGACGATCGCGTACGCGCGCAGTGTGGACACGGTGGCCGCCGACGCGCAGGAAGTGCACCCCACCATCCTCACCGGCGTGCCGCGTTTTTACGAAAAGGTGTACGCGCGTGTCATGGAGAACGCCGGCAACCAGCCTCCGCTGCGCCGTGCGATCTTCCACTGGGGACTGGGCGTGGGCCGGCAGATCGCACACCTTCGGTTCGAAGGCAAGACCGCCGGGCTGCTGCTCGGGTTCGTCGCCACCATCGCCGACAAGTTGGTGGCGGCCAAGGTGCGTGAGCGAGTGGGCGGGCGTTTGCGCCTGTGCATCTCGGGCGGTGCGCCGCTGGGGCCCAAGGTCATGGAGTTCTTCTTCGCGATCGGCATCCCGGTGATCGAGGGCTACGGTCTCACCGAGACCTCGCCGGTGATCACGCTCAACGTGCCCGGCCGCGAGCGACCTGGTGCAGTGGGCCCGCCGGTGCCCGGCACGCAGGTGAGCTTCACCGCAGAGGGCGAGATCCTCGCCAAGGGCCCGGGCGTGATGCAGGGCTACTTCAGGAACGACGAGGCCACGCGCGCGGCGATCGTGGACGGCTGGTTCCACACCGGTGACATCGGCCATCTGGACGCCGAGGGCAACCTGCGCATCACCGACCGGCTCAAGGACCTCATCGTCACCGCCGGCGGCAAGAAGGTCGCACCGCAGCCCCTCGAGGGAAAGCTCAAGGCGTCCCGCTGGCTGAGTGAAGCCGTGATGCTCGGCGACAAGCGCCCTTACTGCGTCGCACTGCTGGTGCCGAACTTCGCCAACCTCGAAGCCGAAGCCAAGGAGCGGGGCTGGCCTGCGGCTTCGCGCCGGGAGTTGCTGCAGTCGCCGGCCGTGCGCGCGCTCTACCAGGGTGTCGTGGACGAACTGAACGCCGGGCTTGCTCCGTTCGAGACCATCAAGCGGTTCGAGTTGCTCGAACGCGACCTGAACGCCGAGGCGGGCGAGCTCACACCGACGCTGAAGGTGCGGCGCAAGATCGTGTCGCAGACGTTCCATGATCAGATCGAGGGTATGTACGCCGGGGCGGTCGAACGGGCCGGCTGACCGCCGGGGCGCGCTGCGGCGCTCGAGACGGACTCCACGCAGGCACCGTTCGGCCTTCGGGGCTAACGCCGGACGCGCCCCGTCCAGTCGTTCCATCCCCCACGGGAGGAATTCGATGAACGTGTTCCGCAGGGTGCGCCCACTCGTGCTGTTCGCGTGCCTCGCGCCGGCCACTGCTCACGCCGCCGGCTATGGGATCTACGAGCAGGGCGCCGCCGCGCTCGGCATGGCCGGCGCCTACGTCGCCTCGGCGCACGATGCCACTGCACAGTTCTACAACCCGGCCGCGATGGCGTGGCTCGAAGGCACGCAGGTCTGCGGAGGAGGCACGTGGCTGTTCACCTCCACGAGCTTCGCAGGCGCCCCCGAGTACCCTGGCTACGGGACCGTCGAGGAGATGAAGGCCGGCAATTTCTTCCCGCCGGCGCTGTATTGGACACAGCCCGTCGGCTCGCGCTTCGCGGTGGGTGCAGGCGTGAACGCGCCGTTCGGACTGGGCGTGGAGTGGCAGGACCCCGAGGCGTTCACCGGCCGCGAACGTGTCACCCAGGCGCTACTGCAGACCATCAAGGGCTCGGCCAGCGTCGCGATGCGCCTGACCGAGCAGTGGAGTATCGCCGGTGGCGCCGACGCGCTCTACGCCAAGGTCGAACTCAACAACATCGGCACGGTCATCGGTGATGGCGGTGCGCCCATCAACGTGGTTGCGGCCCAGCTCAAATCGGATTTCACGCCGGGCTACGGCTATCATGTCGCGCTGAACGGGCGGCCCAGCGACCGCTGGCGGTTGGGCGCCGTCTACCGCAGTGAGATCAATGTGAACGTGAGCGACGGCAAGGCCACTTTCAACCAGATGCTCACCGGCAACGTGGCGTTCGACACGACCGTCGCCAAGAGTCTTCCCGCCAACCAGGGCGTGGCCACGAAGCTGGTGTTCCCGGCCTCGTTCGCGTTCGGCTTGGCGTGGCAGCCGGGCCCCAGGTGGACCTGCGAGGTGGACGGCGTGTGGACCGGCTGGTCAGCATTCCAGAAGCTGCCACTCAAGTTCTCTGCCGACCCCTCGCTCGACACGGACATCATCGAGAACTACAA
>CAZADU010000238.1:0-1898 GCA_964483945.1 uncultured bacterium | reverse complement strand
TGGATCGAGCCGCCGGCGTGGGGCGAGGCGAGCGAGCCGAAGTCCACCGTCTCCCGCGAACAGTTCATGCAGGCTGTGGAAACCGCCAAAGAGCACATCCGCGCCGGCGATATCTTCCAAGTGGTGCTCTCGCACCGCATGAGCGCCGACGTGTCGCAGCCGCCGTTCGAGGGCTACCGGGCACTGCGCGTCACGAATCCATCGCCTTATATGTATTTCTTGCGCCTGGGAGACTTCGCCATCGTGGGAAGCTCCCCGGAAGTCCTCGTGCGCCGCACGGACAGTCTGATCGAAGTGCGCCCCATCGCCGGTACAAGACCTCGTGGCCGCAACGCCGACGAGGACAGGGCGCTCGAAGAAGAACTGAGATCCAACGAGAAAGAACGCGCTGAACACGTCATGCTCGTGGACTTGGGCCGCAATGATGTCGGCCGGGTGGCCGAATTCGGCACCGTCGAGACCAACGAGTACATGAACGTCGAGCGCTACTCGCAGGTCATGCACCTGGTGTCGAACGTGCGCGGACGCGTGAAGGGCGATCTCGCGCCGCTCGACGCGGTGCGCGCCACGTTCCCGGCCGGCACCGTGTCCGGAGCCCCCAAGGTGCGAGCCATGGAGATCATCGACGCGCTCGAGCCCGTGCGGCGCGGCATCTATGCCGGCGCCGTGGGGCATTTCGATTATCACGGCAACCTCGACCTTGCGATCACCATCCGAACCCTTGTTTACGCCAACGGGTGCGCCTACTGGGGCGTGGGTGCGGGTATCGTCGCCGACAGCGACCCGGCCGCCGAGTGGGAAGAGACCAGAGCCAAGGGACGTGCGCTGTGGATGGCCGTGCAGCGCGCCGAGCGGGGGGCCCGGTGATCGCGGTGATCGATAACTACGACTCGTTCACTTATAACTTGGTGCAATACTTGGGCACGCTGGGCGCCGAGGTCGAAGTGCGTCGCAATGACGCCGTGACCGTGGCCGAGCTCGCGGCCCTGAAGCCGCAGGGGCTCCTGATCTCGCCGGGACCCGGGGAGCCCAAGGACGCCGGCATCACCGAGGCCGCCATCCGCGAACTCGCGGGCCAGATGCCGATCCTCGGCGTCTGCCTGGGGCACCAGGCGCTGGGCGAGGTCTTCGGCGGGCGCGTCATCCGAGCCCCTCGGCTCATGCACGGCAAGACCAGTCCCATCCTGCACAAGGGCCGCGGGCTGTTCGCCGGACTCGACAACCCGTTCGAGGCGACGCGGTATCATTCGCTCATCGTCGAGCGCGAGACGTTACCCGAATGCTTCGAAGTCATGGCGTGGACACCCGAGAACGAACTCATGGGCCTCAAGCACAAGGCGCACGAGACGTGGGGCGTGCAGTTCCACCCGGAGAGCATCCTGACCACGTCGGGCCTCAAGCTCATCGAGAACTTCCTCACCCTTTGCCGCCACCAAGGGAGTGCCAAGCCGTGATCGTCTCCGCCATCGCCCGCGCCGTCGCCCGTGAAGACCTGTCGCGCGACCTTGCCCGCGCCAGCATGGATCAGGTACTGGCCGGAGAGGCCACGCCCGCGCAGATCGCCGCGCTCGCCATCGCGCTGCGCATGAAGGGCGAGACCGCCGACGAGATCACCGGCATGGCGCAGGCCATGCGCGCACGCGTGCCCCCATTGCGCACGCGCCGCTCTCCTTTGCTCGACACCTGCGGCACCGGTGGCACCGGCGGCAGCGACTCGGCCGGGCACACCAAGTTCAACATCTCGACCTCGGTGGCCATCCTCACCGCCTCGTGCGGCGTGGCGGTGGCCAAGCACGGCAATCGCGCGATGTCGAGTCGCACGGGCAGCGCCGACGTACTGGAAGCACTCGGCGTGCGACTGGACCTCACGCCCGAGAGTGCCGGCCGCTCGCTCGACA
>CAZADU010000237.1:0-2432 GCA_964483945.1 uncultured bacterium | reverse complement strand
GCGGACGCCGTCGAGGTCGCGCGGGCGCTCCACGCGCACGGCTGCGATATCGTGGACGTCTCGGCCGGACAGACGGTGGACGACCAGCAGCCCGTCTACGGGCGGCTGTTCCAGACGCCATTCGCCGACCGCATCCGAGGTGAGATCGGCATGCCCACCATGGCGGTCGGCAACATCTCGTCCTATGCCGACGTCAACACCATCCTCGCCGCGGGCCGCGCCGACCTGTGCCTGCTCGCGCGCGCACACCTGTGGGACCCCTACTGGACGCGCCACGCGGCGTTCGAACTGGGGCACGCGCTCCCTTGGCCCGGCCCGTACGCGACACTGAATCGCTATCGCCCCCGCTTCATCTGACGCGCGCCAGGCGCGCGCAGGGAGACTCACGACATGGCGCTCACCTATTCGAGCTACCTGAAGATCGACGAACTGCTGGCACTGCAGCAGCCACTTTCGGACGGACCCGAGCACGATGAGACGCTGTTCATCGTCATCCACCAAGTGTACGAGTTGTGGTTCAAGGAAGTGCTGCACGAGCTGGACTTCTTGGTCCTCACGCTCGGCCGTGGCGACGCCCCGCGTGCGCTGCACACGCTGAAGCGCGTGCTCACAATACTCAAAGTCATGGTGCACCAGATCGACGTGCTCGAGACCATGACGCCGCTGGAGTTCCTATCGTTCCG
Organism: uncultured bacterium; assembly: GCA_964483945.1. Taxonomy (GTDB): domain Bacteria; phylum Eisenbacteria; class RBG-16-71-46; order RBG-16-71-46; family RBG-16-71-46; genus JAIOPA01. The sequence continues at coordinate 1,749 of CAZADU010000237.1, read as the reverse complement.
CGAGCGGCTGGAATCCGGCAGCGGCTTCCAGTCGTTCCAGTTCCGCGAGCTCGAGTTCCTGCTCGGCAGCAAGCGCGCCGAAGCACTCCAACGCTACGAACCGGGCAGCGAGCATCGCGCGCGGCTCGAGCGCCGACTTGCTGCGCCGACGCTGTGGGACGCGTTTCTCAAGTATCTCGTGGCCGCCGGCCACGCGGTACCGCCGGAAGCGCTGGCGCGCGACGTGACGCAATCCGTCGTTGCCATGCCAGCGTTGCATCCCCTGCTGCTGACGCTCTACCGGCAGGACCCCGCGGCCCGCAGTGTATGCGAGCGCCTGGTGGACCTCGACGAGGGCCTCATGGAGTGGCGCTACCGGCACGTGAAGATGGTCGAGCGCACGATCGGCATGCGTCGCGGCACTGGGGGTTCGCCCGGTGCGGCGTACTTGAAGACCACGCTCGACCGACCGCTGTTCCCGGATCTGTGGGAGATCCGGACCGAGCTGTGAACCCGGCGTCCGTGACCACCCACACGCTCGCATCGTTGCGCCAATCGCCCAACGCGCTCGCCGCTCACTACACGCGCTTCGACGTTGGGAACCGGCTGCTGCTCACCGGGCACTCGCATCAGGCGTGGCCGGACGTGACGCGCGAGGCGCAGCTTGAGGCGTGGGACGACGCGGCGCGCGACGTGGACGACAAGTGGGCGCGCGCGTTCGCGCAAGGAGACGCCGTGCGCGCGGGCTTCGCGCGACGCCTGGGCTGCGCACCAGCCGAGGTGGCGCTGGCCGCAAGCACGCATGAGCTGGTGGTTCGCTTCCTATCGGCGCTTCCGCTCGCCGAGCGACCGCGGCTGGTGACGACCGACGGTGAGTTCCACACGCTTCGCCGCCAGTTGGAACGCCTCGGAGAGGCACGCGTGGCGGAAGTCGTGAAGCTGGCCGCGGAGCCCGTCGACACGTTGGCCGAGCGTCTGGCCGCGAGCGTGGACCAGCACACGTCCGCGGTACTCGTCTCCTCGGTGTTGTTCGGGAGTGCTCGCATCGTACCCGGGCTCGATCTCGTGGCGAAAGCATGCGTGCGCTTCGGCGCCGAACTGCTCGTGGACGCCTATCATCACATCGGCGTGGTGCCGTTCGACATGGCGGCCGAGGGACTGCAGGGCGCGTTCGTCACGGGCGGCGGCTACAAGTACTGCCAGCTCGGCGAGGGCAACTGCTTCCTGCGCGTACCTCCGTCGTTCGACCGGCTGCCCGTCATCACCGGCTGGTTCAGCGAGTTCGCGAAGCTTTCGAATCGCCCGGCGGGCCAGGTGCCGTTCGGCGAGGGTGCGGCGCGATGGGCCGGTGCCACGTACGACCCAGTGAGCCACTATCGAGCGGCGCGCGTGTTCCAGTTCTTCGACGAGCACGGCCTCGCACCCGAACTTTTGCGCACCGTGAGCCAGCACCAGGTCGGGCGGCTGGCCGAACGCTTCGACGCGCTGGCACTCGACCCGAGCGTAGTCACCCGCGACCGCTCGGCGCCACTCACGGCGTTCGCCGGATTTCTGGCACTGCGTGCACCGCGTGCCGGCGAACTCTCGCAACGCTTGCGCGAGCGCGGCGTGTGGACCGATTTCCGTGGCGACGTGCTGCGCCTGGGGCCCGCGCCCTATCTGTCGGACACGCAGCTCGACGCCGCGATTGCATCACTCGGCGAGGTCGCGACACTCCGCCGTTAGGCGGAACCCACTCAGACCTCCGGCGATGGTCCACCCACGCGATTG
>CAZADU010000236.1:0-1871 GCA_964483945.1 uncultured bacterium | reverse complement strand
GCCCGTGCGCATCCTGATCGCGCCGACGGTGCGCGAGGAAGATGGGCTCGCGTTGTCGAGCCGCAACGCCTACCTGTCACATGCCGAGCGCCAGCAGGCGGTCGCACTGTCGCAGGGACTGGCCGCCGCGTGGATCCTCATGAAGGAAGGCGAGCGCAACGCTGCGAGGCTCGCCGCCGCGATCCGGCGGGAGTGGGACGGCTACCCGCTGGTGCGCGAGGACTACATCGCCATCGTCCGCCCGGACACACTCGAGCCGCTCAAGAGCGTGCGTGGGCCCGCGCTGGTCGCGGTCGCCGCGAGCGTCGGGCCGGCGCGCCTGATCGACAACTTCCCCTGGAGGCCTCGTTGAGCTTCTCGCACACGGACGTCGCCGCGGTCGTGCTGGCCGCCGGCATGGGCAAGCGCATGAACAGCGATCTCGCCAAGGTCCTGCACGAGATGGCGGGTAAGCCGCTGCTGGGCCACGTGCTCGACACGCTCGACGAACTGGGCGTGGCGCGCGTGGTGGCCGTCATCGGCCACCAGCGAGAGCGCGTCGAGGCGACGTTCGCGGGCCGGCCGCGGCTGGAGTGGGCCATCCAGGCCGAGCAACGCGGCACCGGGCACGCCTGCATGATGGCCGAGCCCGTGCTGCGCGGCTTCCCGGGCACCGTGCTGGTGGTGTGCGGCGACACGCCACTGCTCACGGCACGCACGCTGCACGCGCTACTCGAGCGGCACGCCTGCGCCCACGCGCAGGTGACCGTGCTGAGCATGCGCCTGCCCGATCCCAAGGGCTATGGCCGCATCGTGCGCACGGCCGACGGCGACGGCATCGAGCGCATCGTCGAGGAGAAGGACGCGACTCTGGAGGAGAAGCGGCTGGACGAAGTGAACTCGGGAATCTACGCGTTCGAGCATACCGCGCTCACCGGTGTGCTCGGCTCGCTCACCGCGGACAATTCGCAAGGCGAGTACTACCTTACGGACACGGTGTCGCTACTACGCTCGCGCGGGGCGAAGGCCGCGGTGTGGTGCGCGCCTGACGCGCGCGAACTGCTCGGCATCAACACGCTGGACCAGCTGGCCGAGGCCGAGCGGGCGTGGCTGGCGCTGCGTCGGGAGCAGAGCGCGTGAGTGCTCGCGCACTCCGGAGCGGCACGGCGCGCAGCGGAAGCGGCGCGCCTTCCCACCGGAAGGACGCTCCAACGGCGGCCGTGCAGTCCGCGCCATCCAAGCGCGATGCGAGTTCCAAGCGGGTCGCGAACTCCAAGCGGGCCGCGAGCTCCAAGCCGGTCGCGAGCTCCAAGCGCGTCGCGGACTCCAAGCGGGCCGCGACATCCCGATCCGGCGCCGGCTCGGCCGCCGGGCTCGAGCGGCTGTGGGCACCCTGGCGCATGCGCTGGCTCCGGAACGCGGACGCACCGCAGGGCTGCTTGTTCTGCCGGGTCGGCGCCGACCGCGCCGATCGGCGCGACCTCGTGTTGGCGCGCCGGGATCACGCGCTGCTCATGCTCAATCGCTACCCGTACGCGAGCGCACATCTCATGGTGGCGGTGCGGCGGCACGCAGCCCAGTTTCGCGATCTGACGGCCGATGAGCGCACCGATGTGCTGGACCTCACCGCTCTCGCCGAGCGCGCGCTCGAGGCCGAGTACGCTCCGCACGGCGTGAACTACGGACTCAACGTGGGCCGTGTGGCGGGTGCCGGATTCCCGGGCCACCTGCACCTGCACCTCGTGCCGCGCTGGAACGGCGACACCAACTTCATGCCGGCCATTGCGCAGACGCGCGTGCTGCCGGAGTCACTCGCCGACACCTGGACCCGGCTGCGCCGCGCGGTCGCGGCACTCGAGCGCCCCTCGCGCGGCCGCGGAGGCTCGCGTGGC
>CAZADU010000235.1:0-3146 GCA_964483945.1 uncultured bacterium | reverse complement strand
TTCCGCCGCGCGGCCGCGACCGAGCGCGTCACGGTGCCCGCCGGCACGTTCGACGCGGAGGTGGCCTCGGTGACGCTCGCGGATGGGCGCACGTGGACGTTCTGGGTCGAGCGCGCCTCACCGCGACGGATCGTGCGCTGGGCGTGCAGCGATGGCGAGTACGCCGAGTTGCTGGGCAGCGACCGGCTCAAGTACTGGGAGCTGAACGGCCCCGGTGGCGAAGTCGCACTCGCAAGGCTCGGCCTCACGCCGCGTCAGGCGCGCACTCCCTGATCCGGGCCGTTCATCGAAAGCAGCTCGAAGTCCAAGTGCATCTCATACAGGAACTGGCATTCGACGGTTTTCTCGGCCAGACGCTTCGTCGTGGTTCGTGGCATCGCGTCCCGCTTGCACTTCCGGCTTGAACTGGCGAGCCGAACCTCAGGCTGCCGGTTCGACCCGCCGATTCAATCGAAAGTGTGCGGACAGACGCCCTTATCGCATCAGCACGAACCGCCGCGTCAGGGTGCGGCCGGCGACGGAGAAGCGAACGAAGTAGAGGCCCGGGTCGAGCCGTGATGCCACGCCGGACCAGTCGAGCGAATGACGTCCGGCGGGGAACGGACCGTCCGCGAGCACGAGCAACTCGCGGCCCTGCACGTCGTGCACGCCGAGGTGCACGTTCGCCTCACTCGGCATCGCGAACAGGAATCGCGTCGAGCCGCGCACCGGGTTCGGCTGCACCGGTGCCAGTGCGAACTCGGTGACGGGGCCGCTGGTCACGCCGGTACCGGCCGCGATCGAGAACACCGCGTTCGAGACATCCTGCGCCGAGTTGCTGGCGGCGTCTCGGGCGGTCACGCGCAGCAGCCCGTTCGACGTGACCGGGGATGTGGGCGTCCAGTTGAACGTGCCTGAGTTCGCGATCGACGCGGCGATCGACTCCCACGGCCCACCGGCGCCTGCACGCGACAGCTCCAGATCCACGCTGCTCACCGCCGAGTTGTCGCTCGCGGTCCACGTCAGGTTCGTGCCGGTGCCGATGTTCAGCACCTCGCCACCGTCCGGCGAGGTCACCGCCACGGTGGGCGCGGCGATGTCGAGGAACGTCGCGGTCACGCTCTTGGCGCCGTCCATCAGCAGGTTTTCAGGGCTATTCGTGCTCACCAGGTCGCCGCTCCAGGCCGAGAAGGCCCAGCCCACGTTGCCCACACCGCTGAGTTGGACGTTCGTGTTGCTCGGATACGCAGGCAGGTCGGGGTTCTTGAGCACGGTGCCGCCACCCACTACGTTCGCCGTGAGCAAGAACGACGGCAGGTTGCCGAACGCGTATTGCGCCGGTGTGGCGGACGTGAGGCCCGTCGCCTGGGTGCTGTTCGCCGTGAGCGTGCCGAGTGTGAGCGGGCTCCACAGCGAGCCATTCCACGCGCGGCCTTGGAACGTGAGCGGGTCGGCCGTGCCATCGAGGTCAGCGTTCGCGAACCCGTACGTCGCGCTCCACGTCGCACCGGCGCCGTTCGCGGAAGACAGCGTCCACGATCGGTTGAGCGAGCGCGTCGCGTCGAGATCGGACGTGCCGAGGTTCGGGTGGTCCCCCGCGCTCGTGGTGGCCGTGAGCGCGAAGCCCGCGCCCGCGCCGCTGCCGCTGATGGCCACGGGAGCGTACGTGGACGCGTCGCCCACGGGCAGCGTGCTCGAGAACGAGCCCGACGCGTAGTTCTTGCGGAAGTTGCCGTGCACCCAGCCGCTGCCCTGGCCCGCGCCGGTGATGGTGGAGTTGGTGGCGAGCGACAACGTTCGAGCACCCGTGACGATGCGCCCATTCGTGAACGAGAGGCTCCCCGACCAAGCCAGGTCGGTCACGAGCGAGACGCCCGCATTGTTGTTCACGTTGAGGATGGCGTTCGTCGTGTTCGTGAGCGTGCCCTGCACGTCCACCGACTGGGGCTGAATGCCGGCCAGCGAGAACTCCGGCGTACCCGACGCGGGGTTCAGGCCGAGCGTGGCGACGGGCTTGACGTGGATGTCGCCGCGGATGAACGCGCCGCCGGTGAGGTTCAGGTTGAACACGCCATTGCTCACGGTGAAGCTGTCGCAGGTCATCGGCGATGCACCCGTGGCCGAGATGGTCGAGCCATTATTGAACTCGAAGTCGCCGAACGTGCGGCCCGAGACCGACGGCGTGATGGGCCCGTCCACGCGGTAGCGACTGCCGGGGAGGAACGTGACCACCGAGTTCGGGGCCGAAGCTCCGAATGGATTTGCGCCCGCGATGTGCTGGTAGAGCGAGCCCGCCTGGAACTCGACCGAGTTGAGGTTCACGGTGCCGAACGGGTTGCCCGAAAAGCTCACGCCGGTCTGGCACAAAGAGCCGCTGCGATACGCGAGCGCATTCGCATCTAATGCAGTCAGCCGGTGCGCGCCGCCGGCGAGGACGGTGGTGCCGTCCACCTGACCGGTGGCACCCGCGGCGACCGCCAGCGTGACCGCCGACGAGCCGGTGAGCTGCAGCGTCGAGCCCGAAGCGACGCTCAGGTCCGGCCCACCCGCGCCGGCGACCGTCACCGTGTTTGCCCCGGTGGCCTGGAACGTGATGTTCGTGTTCCCGCTCACGAGGATCTGCCCCACGGTCTGCGCAGGCACACCCGAAGCGATGGCCGAGGCGGCGCCGTTATTGAAGATCAGCACGTCATTCGTGGCCGGCACCGTGCGCGCCGGCGTCCAGTTGGAGGCCGTGCTCCAGGCGGCCGTGCCGGTCTGGTTCCAAGTGTAGATGTGCTGCCCGAAGTTCGCGGTGATGCTCTTGTTGCCGTCCATCAACACGTTCAACGGGTTCACACTGCCGGCGGCGTCGCCCGACCACGAGTCGAAGTTCCAGTTCGCCGAGGGCGTGGCGGTGAGCTGCACGTTCGTGCCGTGGTCGTACGTGGCCTGGTTCGGCACCGCGGCCACCGAGCCACTACCCACCGTGCCGAGCGTGAGCGTGTAGGTGTTGATGGCGAACGACGCGGCGATGGTCTGGTTCGCGTGCACCGCGGCAAACGCGTACAGCGTCACGGCGCCCACCGATCCGCCGTTCACGAGCACATCTTGCACGTGATAGCCGCTGGCCGGTGTGATCGTGAATGACGGCGCGCCGCCGTCCGCCACGGCCACCACGCCGCTCG
>CAZADU010000234.1:0-8990 GCA_964483945.1 uncultured bacterium | reverse complement strand
TCTGCGTCTCATGGGCCGGGACCGACCCCGATGGCGTCTTCACGCAGCAGCCGGTGAAGTACAAGTACGAGATCCTCGACCTGGACGATCCGTCGAACAACATCTTCCTCGCCGACCCGGATTCGCTCCGGCGACTCGCGGTCTCTACGAACTGGGCGGGGTGGGATTCGACGTCCGCCGAGTCGACGTTCGTGCAATTCACGAACCTGACCTTCGGCAAGTCCTATCTCTTCGTCGTGACCGCATTCGACGAGGCGGGTGACTACGACCCGATCTTCAGCCGGAGCAAGAACATGCTGGCGATGACTGCATGGTACCCGGAGGTGCTCGGTCCGAAGCTCGCCCTACAGGCACCGGGGGTCGTCCATCCCTACCCGAGTGGCGGCTGGTACGACGATCCCTCGCAGGCCATCAAGTGCGAAGTCGCCTCGGGTGCGCCGTTCTCGATCCAGCTCTCGGCCACGCCAGGGATCGGGCAGCAGGTCCTCGGATACCGATGGGTGGTGGACCCGGTGGATCCCACCGATGAGACCCCCCGGTCCGGGCCGAACGACCTGAGCCACTGGAGTGCGTGGAGCCTCGGCTCCGACATCGACCTGGGGGTCCAGGGAAGCGCGAGCTTCAAGCGTCGCGCTCACCGGCTCTACTTCCAGGCGCGATCCGGATTCGGCGGCTGCAACGCACCGGAGGACGAGTTCGTGAGTGGTGGCCTGCTCGAGTACGTGGTTGTCCGCGCGACGCTGAGTCGCGAGATCCTGATCGTGGACGACACACGGCTCGAGACGGACCGCATCAACGGCGCAACTGGCTGCCTGCTCAACTACACGCGACCGTGGCCGAGTGCGACCGAACTGGACACGTTCCTGTACGCGCGCGGCGGCGTGCCCTGGCGATGCACCATCAACCCAACCACGGGCGTGCTCAGTAGTCCGGGGCTGTTCGCGGGCTTCTCGTTCGACACGCTCGGGACCCGCGGGCTGCGCTCCGGCTACGCACACTCCGAGGGCGGCCCGCTACAGCAGGAGCAGAGCGTCCCGCTGTCCAAGCTCGCCGACTATCGCCACGTCATCTGGATCATCGACGGGAACGCTGCGTTATTCACAGAGCCGTTCGACGGCGCGCTGAATCCCATGACCACTCTTCGCCACTGGAGCAAGTCCAACCTGCCCAACCTACTCACGACCTACTCCAAGATGGGGGGCAAGGTCTGGCTCGTCGGCCTGAACGCGACCGCGTCTTCGCTGCCTTGGGACAAGGTGAGCAACAACAGCGGTTCCGTGACTCGGTTCTCGGCCGCACCCCAGTTCGGCGAACTGGCCCCCGGCCGGATGCCGTGGGATGCCCTGCACCTGCGCTCCGAAGTGCTTGCCGCGACAGGCGCGCAGGTATCCCGCTCGCTCGGGCGGTTCGAGTCCGCGCCGGGGATCTACGGCTCGCTGCCCACGCTCCTCGACAATCGAAACACGTCGTTCGACCCGCTGCCGCCGACACGCACGATCGTGAGCCAGTTCAATGTCAGCACGAGGCCGGTTGAGGGCATCTCCGTCGCGAACAGCATCTTGGAGGGCGCGGGTCCGGATCCGTCCGCCATGGACACGATCTACAACGTGCTCGGCGCTACCGTTCCTGCGCCGATGCCGGCGATGGCGCTGTATCACGGCAGCGAGAACGGGCAGGTGCTGTGGACCGGCTTCGACATCTGGAGCTTCAAGCGCGCCCACGCCGCGGCGATCGTGAATTGGGTGCTTCAGGACCTGTGGGGGCTCACCCCGTCGGGGCCGGCGAACGCTCCGGCCGCGGTCGGGAACGCACCCTCACAAGCGGTGGCGCGGGCGGATCGTCGCGTCGCGCGCTCCCCGATGCGCTGAGTCCGCGAAGCTCCCCAATTCCGTTGTGAGAACACGCATGCGAATTGGGTTCTTGCGGAACGCCTGACCGCGTAGCGTCCAGCTCATGCTCCGTGCCCGGGATGCGATCGAGCCTCTGGTCTATCACGCGCTCCGCCTGATCTCGGGTGGTGCTTCGCGTGTGTACTACTCGCGCATCGACGTGCGCCACGCCGAACGCATACCCGCTCGCGGCCCGCTCATCATCGCTGCGAACCACCCGGCCTCGCTCACCGACGTGCTCGTGCTGGGGGCGATGCTGCCGCGGCGCGCGCACTTCGTCGCCTACAGCGGGCTGTTCAAGCCCTGGCCGCTGGGGATGCTGCTGAGGCTCGCCGGGACGGTGCCGGTCTACCGCCAGCAGGAGGGGCCGGAGAACATGCACCGTAACCAGGAGATGTTCCGCGCCTGCAACGACACGCTCGCGGCCGGCGGCGCGGTGCTGATCTTCCCCGAGGGTACGAGTCACGAGGACCGCCGCGTGGAGCGGCTGCGCACTGGGACCGCGCGCATGGCGCTCGCCTACGAGTTCGGCGACGCCCGCCGCGCTCCGCTCACGCTGCTGCCCATCGGCCTGCACTTCGGGGACCGCACGCGCTTCCAGAGTCGCGTCACGCTCTCGGTCGGCCGCCCGGTCGAGATCGCCTCGCTGGGCGAGCGATACGCCGCCGATCCGCAGGCGACGGTGCGCGAGGTCACCGACCGGCTGCAGGTGGCCCTCGAGAAGCTCATCCTCAACATCCCGTCGCAGGAGCTGGCACGACTGGTGCGCGACGTCGAAGCGCTCTATGTGCGCGATCTGCGCGAGCACATGCCGGAGGCATCGGAACTGCTGCTGGGCCGCGGGATCTCGGAATGCGTGGAGTTCTTCCGCGTGCACGATCGCGAGCGGCTGCATCACCTGTGGTTGGCGGTCAACAGCTACCAGCGCAAGCTGCACGCGTTGAGGGTGCACGACCGCGCCATCCGCGGCACGGCGATCGAGGCACGCGCGACACGGCTCGTCACTCAGGCCACGCTCGGCGCCGTGCCGGCGCTGTTGGGGGGAGTGGTGCACTACCTTCCCTACCAGTTGAGCGGCTCGATCGGCCGGCTGGTCTCGAGCGACCCCACCCGCATCGCGTTCGCTCGCATGGTGACGGGCGCATTCCTGTTCCCCGCGAGCTACGCCGGCCTCGGCTGGCTTCTGTGGCAGCGAGGCGGCTGGAGCGCGGCCGCGGTGCTGGTCACGCTCGGAGCGTGCATCCCGCTGGGCCTGTTCGCGCTCGGTTACTCCCGCTGGCTGGCACGCGAGCGGGACCGCCTTCGCGTCGTGTTCCTGGCTTCGACCCACCGCCGGATGGTGGTCCGCTTGCGCGTTGAGCGCCGGCAGCTCGTACGCATGCTCGACCAGGCTCGCGACGACTTCATGAGCTGGGTCTCGCTCCAGCACGAGGGGCCCGGCGGCGAGACCTGATCCACGGGCGACGCGGTGGCAAGCGCCTCCGGGCGCGGCTTTTCGGCCTTGCGACAAGGCCGGAGCCGTTCCGGAACCCTCCCAACACAGCCTTCTACGACCCGTGCCGAAGCCGCTGCAATCAGGTAGTATGCGGCCGTTTGAGCGCTTCTGATCACCTCCCCTTCGGTCGTGACGCACAGGGCGCGAGCCCGGTGCGACCAGCGACCTTATCTATGAAGAATGAGGCAGCCATGTCCTCCACACCCGACGTGTTCATCGTGGGCGCGGCCCGCACGCCCATCGGCAAGTTCCTCGGCGGTCTCTCGACGCTCAAGGGGTCGGACCTCGGTGCGATCGCCATCCGCGAAGCACTCTCACGCGCCAACGTGACCGGTGCCCAGGTGGACGAGGTCATCATGGGCCACGTGGTCCAGGGCGGTCAGGGTCAGGCGCCGGCGCGCCAGGCGCAGATCAAGGCCGGTATCGACCCGCGTGCCGGCGCGCTCACCGTGAACAAGGTGTGCGGCTCGGGCTTGAAGGCCGTGATGCTCGCCGCGCAGGCCATCAAGGCCGGCGACGCCGACTGCATCGTCGCGGGCGGGCAGGAGAGCATGAGCACCGCACCGCACTACCTGTTCAGCGGACGGCTCGGCCAGCGCCTCGGCGATACGACGCTGCGTGACGGCGTGGTGATGGACGGACTGTGGTGCTCGTTCAGCGACTGCCACATGATCGAACTGGCGCAGTACACGGCCGAGAAGGCCAAGTTGACGCGCGCGCGCATCGACGAGTTCTCGGTGGGGAGCCAGCAGAAGGCGGCGGCCGCGCAGGCCGAGGGCCGCTTCGCCAAGGAGATCGTGAACGTCTCGATCGCGCAGCGAAAAGGCGACCCGCTCATCGTGAGCAAGGACGAATCCGTGCGCGGCGACACCACGCTCGAAACACTCGCCAAGCTCGGCCCGGTCACCAAGGACAAGAGCGGTGTGATCACGGCCGGCAATGCCCCGGGCCTGAACGACGGCGGTGCGGCGCTGGTAGTGATGAGCGGCGCGCGCGTGCACGAGACGGGAGCCAAGCCCCTGGCCCGCGTGGTGGCCTACGCCACCGGCGGCGGCGAGCCCAAGGACCTGTTCTTCGCGCCCATCGATGCCGTGGAGCGCCTGATGAAGAAGATGAACGTGAGCATCGGCCACTTCGACCTGATCGAGGCCAACGAAGCGTTCGCCGCGCAGGCCCTCGCCGACGGTGATGCGCTGGGCTGGGACTGGGACCGCGTCAACGTGAACGGCGGTGCCGTCGCACTGGGGCATCCGATCGGTGCTTCGGGCGCGCGCGTGCTGATCACGCTGCTTCACGCGATGGAGGCCCGCGGCAAGAAGACCGGGCTGGCCACGTTGTGCCTGGGCGGCGGCAATGCGGTCGCACTCGCCGTGGAGCGTGTGTGATGTCGGCCCCGGCAGCGGAAACTAAAGTCCTGAGTGCTCACATCCAAAAGGTGGCGGTGATCGGCGGCGGCACGATGGGCAACGGCATCGCGCAGGTGTTCGCGACCAGCGGGTTCGAGGTGCAGTTGGTGGACGCCAAGTCGGAGTTCGTCGAGCGCGCGATCGCCACCATCGGCAAGAACTTGGATCGCGTCGCGAAGAAGCTGTCGTGGGACGAGACTCAGGCGAAGGGTGTGCTCGGCCGCATCCTCGGCGGTACGTCGCTGGACGCGGCGAAGGACTGCCAGTTGGTGATCGAGGCGGTGACCGAGAGCTACGAGCTGAAGAAGCAGATATTCACCACGCTCGATGCCATCGCGCCCGACAATGCGATCCTCGCCAGCAACACGTCGAGCATCTCCATCACCGAGATCGCGGCCGTGACCCAGCGCCCCGGGCAGGTGATCGGCATGCACTTCATGAACCCGGTGCCGGTCATGACGCTGGTCGAGGTCATCCGCGGTCTCGCCACCACCGACGCTACTTACGCCGTGACCGAGGAGTTGTCACGGCGGCTCGGCAAGACGCCGGTCGAAGTGAACGATCACCCCGGGTTCGTCGCCAACCGCATCCTGATGCCGATGATCAACGAGGCGTGCTACACCCTCATGGAGGGTGTGGCCACCAAGGAGGCCATCGACACCGTCATGAAGCTCGGCATGAACCACCCCATGGGGCCGCTGCAGCTGGCCGACCTCCTCGGACTCGATACCTGCCTGAGCATCATGAACGTGCTGCACGAGGGGCTCGGGGATTCCAAGTACCGGCCATGCCCATTGCTCCGCAAGATGGTCGCCGCCGGCTGGCTGGGGCGGAAGACCGGACGCGGCTTCTACGATTACTCGCAGGCCTGAGCGCGGAGCCGACGCGATGCCCATGCTGACCGATACTGCCGGACTCTCGTTCGAACTGCCGGAGGACGTGCAGAGCGTTCGCGAGATGGTGCGGGACTTCGCCGAGAGCGAGATCCGGCCCATCGCTGCTCAGCTCGACCAGACGCACGAGTTTCCCGCCGAGAACACGAAGAAGATGGCCGAGCTGGGCCTGCTGGGCATGTTCGTGCCCGAGCAGTGGGGCGGCGCCGGCATGTCCTACCTGGCCTACGTCGTCGCCATCGAGGAGCTGTCGCGCGTGTGCGCGAGCCACGGCGTGATCGCGTCGGTGAACAACTCGCTGGTGTGCTTTCCGCTGCTGGCCTACGGCAATGATGAGCAGAAGAAGAACTTCCTCACTCCGCTCGCCAAGGGCGAGCTGCTCGGGGCCTACTGCCTGACCGAGCCCGCCGCGGGCAGCAACGCGGCCAACCAGCAGACTACGGCGGTGAAGGATGGGGACGATTGGGTCTTGAACGGCACCAAGATCTTCATCACCAATGCGGGCCCGGCCGACGTGTTCATCACCTACGCGATGACCGAGAAGGCGCTGGGAGCCAAGGGCATCAGCGCATTCATCGTGCCCGCCGACACGCCGGGCGTGCGCAAGGGCAAGAAGGAGCACAAGCTCGGCATCCACGCCAGCGACACGCGCGAGATCTACTACGAGAACACACGCGTGCCGGACGCGAACCTGCTGGGCGAGTACAACAAGGGCTACACCGTCGCACTGGCGACACTGGGCGGCGGACGCATCGGCATCGCCGCGCAGGCGCTGGGCATCGCGCAGGCCTCGGTCGAAGCGTCGGTCAAGTACGCCAACGAGCGCGAGCAGTTCGACAAGAAGATCGGCGAGTTCGACGCCATCCGTGCGATGCTCGCCGACAGTGCGGTGGAACTGGAGACCGCGCGGCTGCTCGTTTACCAGGCCGCGTGGCTGCGCGACAATGACCGCCCGCACGTCAAGGAAGCGTCGCTGGCCAAATGGCACGCGTCCGAGGCGGCCACGCGCTGTGCGAACCTCGCCATCCAAGTGCACGGCGGCTACGGATACATGAGCGAGTACCACGTCGAGCGCTACTGGCGCGATGCGCGCATCTGCGAGATCTACGAAGGCACCACCGAAGTCCAGAAGCTGGTCGTCGCCGGTCAGGTCTTGAAGGAGCACGCGCTTCGCGCGTGAATGGGTACGCCGATTGGGTCTGAATGAAGGTGCGATTCGATTCTGAACGAACATGCACGAAGTGAGTGGACACGAGTGGCGGCGCACGACGCGCCGCGTGAACCCCGGAGGAAACACCCGATGAAGCGTCCCGTCCGCCCCGTGGCACTGGTCATCCTCACGGCCTGCGCGCTGTACCCCGGCCTCACGTCCGTGTTCCAGGGCCTCTATCCGTGGGTCAATGGGCAGGAGTTCGCGCTGCTGGGCCAGCAGGGCGCGTTCGTGGACATGGCGGTCAAGTTCGGGCTGCCCATCTGGGTGCCGTACCTGATGAAGGCGGCGATCGGCGGCGCATGGCTCGCGGGCGTTCCCGGCCTGTGGGCGGGCGACCTGCGCGCGTGGCCGATTGTGGCACTTGCTGCGGCGGGTTCGCTGCTGCTGGGCCCAGGCCCCGGTGTGATGGGTATCGTCGGCCTCGTCTGCCTGACCGTGTTCCGAGAGACGTCGGCGCACCAGCCAGCCTGATCCCACCTACGAGCGAGCCCCCATGAACCTCGACCTCACCGAAGACCAGGTCCAGATCCGCGACGCGGTGCGCGAACTCTGTCGTGGCGAGTTCGCGTCGCAGGCCGCGAAGTGGGACCGCGACGACGCGATCCCGCCCGCGGCCATCGCCAAGCTGGCCGAGATGGGCCTGCTCGGCATGAATGTTCCCGAGGCTTGGGGCGGCCTGGGCTACGACTCGCGCACGGTCACCATGGTGATCGAGGAGATCGCTCGCGTCTCGGCCGCACTTGCCATCATGGTGGCGGTGCACAACTCGGTGTGTGCTTACCCGATCTACGCGTTCGGCTCGGACGAACAGAAGAAGAAATACCTCCCAAAGCTCACGAGCGGTTCGGTGGGTGCGTTCTCCTTGTCCGAACCCGGCTCGGGCTCGGACGCCGCGGCGCTGTCCACGGTGGCGAAGCGAGACGGCGAGCACTACCTGCTGTCGGGCGAGAAGAACTGGGTCACGAACGGCAGGCACGTGTGGACGTTTCTGGTGCTGGCTCGCACCGGCGGCCCCGGAGCCAAGGGCATCAGCGCATTCATCATCGAGAAGGACCAGCAGGGGATGACCATCGGTAAGTCCGAGGACAAGATGGGTATTCGCGGCTCGGACACGGTGACGCTGGCGTTCGACGGCGCGCGCGTGCCCGTTGCGCAGCGACTCGGGCCCGAAGGGGAGGGGTTCAAGATCGCGCTCAACAGCCTCGACGCCGGCCGCATCGGCGTGGCGGCACAAGCGCTGGGCGTGATGACCGCGGCGTTTCACGAGGCCGTGCGCTATGCGCAACAGCGCAAGGCGTGGGGGGAGCCGCTGTCCAAGATCCAGTCCATCCAGTTCAAGCTGGCCGAGATGGAACGTCGCGTGCAGTGCTCGCGCCTGCTCATCCAGAAGGCGGCCTGGCTGAAGGACTCCGGCCAGGACTTCATCCGAGCGGCGAGCATGGCCAAACTGTATTCCACCGAGGCCGCGACGTGGGTCACGCACCAGGCGATCCAGGTCCATGGTGGGTACGGCTATGTCAAGGAGTACGCGGTCGAGCGCTACTACCGCGACGCGCGCGTCATGGAGATCTACGAGGGCACGTCCGAGATCCAGCGCCTGGTGATCGCCCGCAGCCTGTTGCGAGACGGCGTGCGGCTCTGACGACGCGGCTCAGCGGGCCACGAGGAACATGAGCCCCGCCACAGCCGCCAGGCACAGGATCACGACGAGCGTCGAGTTCCTGTCGCCACCTGCCGGCTTCGTCACCGCGGCCGAGTCGCCCTGCACCGATGTCGCTTGGGGGACGGACTGCGGGTCCTCGATCGCGTGGGGCGAGTCCGAGGCTCTGTCACCCACGTCGGAGCTCTCTGCGCCCACGCTGTGACCGACTGCGGCGCAGCCCGTGCTGCACGCCAGCGCCAGTACCAGCCAGAGCGGGAGTGATCGAACGAATCGAGTCATGCGGACCTCGGCCTTTCCCGGGGGATTCGCAGGATAACTCACGCGCTGCCCCGCCGATACCATTTCAAGGCAGGTCGCGGATTGGTCGGCCGCTGACCGTCGCATTACACTCCCTCGCCGTTCCCGCGCCGTAGCCGCCCCGCCCCGCCGGA
>CAZADU010000233.1:0-2230 GCA_964483945.1 uncultured bacterium | reverse complement strand
TGGGCCACCACCGTGCCCGGGCAGGGCGCGTCGCTCTCGGGTCCGGTCGCGGGCACGCCGGGCTACATGAGCCCCGAGCAGGTGCTGGCCGGCACGCAGGACGCGCGCACCGACGTGTTCGCGTTCGGCTGCGTCTTCTACGAATGCCTCACGGGCCGGCGCGCGTTCCCGGCCGACGATCCGTTCGTGGCGATGGCGCAGGTGCTCAACGAGACGCCCGATCTGGCGCTGCTGCCGCCGCGCACACCGCAGCCGGTGCGCGCGATGCTCGAGGCCTGCCTGCAGAAGGAGGCCGAGGCGCGGCCCGGCTCGATGCGGGCGTTGCGTCATACCCTTGAGGAAGCACTGGGCATCCGTCGCGCCGCCGCACTGCGCGAGGGCGAGCGCATCACCACGCCGCACAACCTGCCCGCGCAAGCCACCACGTTCGTCGGCCGGCAGGAAACCCTCGCCCAGTGCGTCGGCGCACTTGCGGGCACGCGGCTGCTCACGCTCACCGGACTCGGCGGCTCGGGCAAGACGCGGCTCGCAGTGGAACTCGCGGTCGGCCAACTCGAGACGTTTCGCGACGGCGTGTGGTTCGTGGACGTCGCACCGCTCACCGAATCCGAGCGCCTCATCGAAGCACTCGCCGGCGTGCTCGGCGTGCGCGACGAGCCCAGCCAGTCGCTGCTCGAAGGCGTCATCGCCCAGTTGGCACCCCGGCGCGCGCTGGTGGTGCTCGACAACGCCGAGACTTATGTCGCGGCTTGTGGCGCACTTGCGGCCGCGCTGCTGCGCGGTTGTCCCGACGTGAAGGTCATGGCCACGAGCCGGGAACCGCTCGCGACCGAAGGCGAGACGTTGTACGCCGTGCCCTCGCTCGGGCTGCCCGGCCGCCACGCACACACCGCCGCCGAGGCGGGGACCAGCGAGGCCGTGCGGCTGTTCGTGGAGCGCGCGCGCGCCGCTGCTCCCGCGTTCTCGCTCACCGACCAGAATGCCGCCGACGTCGCCGACATCTGCCGCCGTGTGGACGGAATCCCGCTGGCACTCGAGCTGGCCGCGGCGCGCGTGCGCATGCTCAGCGTGGACCAGATCCGCGCGCGGCTTGGGGATCGCTTCAAGCTGCTCGCGCGTTCGGGCACGGGCGCTCCGGCGCGCCAACAAACGGTGCTCGCGGTGATCCAGTGGAGTTGGGACCACTTGCTGCAGCCCGAGCAGGACCTGCTGCGCCGTCTCGCCGTGTTCACCGGCGGCTGGACATTCGCGCGCGCCACCACCGTGTGCTCCGACGATGGCGACGAGTTCGAGATGCTCGATCTGCTCACGCGGCTCGTCGAGCGCTCACTTGTGGTGGTGCTACACGGCGACGACTTCGACACGCGGTACCGGTTTCTCGAGAGCGTGTGGCGGTTCGCACAGGACAAGCTGGACGGCCACCTCGAGCATGACATGCTGCGCGAGCGCCACTTCAGTTCGTTCCTCGAGCTCGCCACCCAGGCCGAGAAGGATTTGGTCGGACCGGAGCAGGCGAGAACGCTGCGACGCCTCGCACAGGAAGAGGAGAACCTGTTGAGCGCGCTGGCGTGGTCGGCGCAAGCGCAGGATGGTATCCAGCGCGGGCTTCAGATGGTGGCCGCCGTGCAGCGACAGTGGACGCTGACCGGGCGCTACCTACTGGCTCGCCGCGTCATCGAGGAAGCACTCGCGCGTGACACCGAACGGCTCCCGACCGCGGTGCGAGCGCTGGCGCTCGTGCGCGCTTCAGGGCTCGCACTCACGCTCATGGACCTGCCGCCGGCCCGGCGCATGCTCGAGGAGAGCCTCGCGATCTCGCGAGGGCTCGCTGACTTGAGGGGCGAGGCCCGTGCATTGGCGGGGCTCGGCGTGCAGACTTTTCTCGAGGACCGCTTCGAGGACGCGCTCGAGATCGGGCGGCAGAGCCTGGCCATCTACTGGAAGCTCGGCCAGAAGCGCGGCGTCGCCATGGCACTCCACAACATCGCCAGCCTCGAGACGATCCTCGCCGCGTCGGACCGGGGACGCGGGAACTTCGAGGAGGCCCTCAAGCTCTCGCGCGAGGTCGGCGACGCCGCCGCCGAGACGCTGGTCCTGGCCGGGCTCGTCTCATCACTGGTGCGCTTGGGCGAGACGGACCTCGCGCGGGGTCGCATTGCCGAAATGGCGTCGCGGCTCGCCGCGAGCGGAGCGGTGAGAGAATCGGTCTACGCCCTCGAGGCCACTGCGG
>CAZADU010000232.1:0-2348 GCA_964483945.1 uncultured bacterium | reverse complement strand
CGACGGTTGCAATTGGAACGAGCCCGCCGCTCGGGCCATGTGGCTTAAGCTGGCCGATCTGATGGCGGACAACGCGTCGCTCGAGCTCCGGCACGAAGAAGGCGATCGCTATCGTGTGCGCTGGGAGGGTGGACGCGTTTTCGAGGAGTTCCCTGCCCAGGTGATCTGGAAGCTTGAGTGCGAGATCACTGAGGAACTTTTCAAGGAGTAGGCGGAACCGAGCACTGCCCCCCTACCCCCGCCGCCTCTCATCCCCCACCCGCACCGTCCAGCCCACGCGATCGCAGTGCTCCAGCAGCGGGACCGCGAACTTGCGCGACGCGCCCGTGAGCCCACGGAAGTCGGCCACGGTCATCGCGGGGTTGCCGGCGTAGAACCAGCCGGCCACGAGTTCGCGCAGCCGCTCCATCTGCTGGGCGGTGTATGTGAACTCGGCGTTCACGCGCACGAGGCGGCCGAGGAAGAACCCGAGCCCGGCGGCTTCAGGGGCACCGGCGCCCAGTGACTTCTGCCACGCGTCATTGTCGGGCACCAGGAACGCCTCGGCCTCGAGCATGGCCTCGAGCTTCCCCAGTAGCTTCAGCGTCGCCGCGGGCGGCTCCCACGGCATGCCGCCGGGGCGCACGCGTTCGCCGGTTTGCTCCAGTTCGCCGTCGGCGAGCAGCGCCGCGAACGCCAGATCGAACAGCGACGCGTCGAGCGACGACTTGAGCCCACTCTTCAGCTCGCCCTTCATCACGCCATAGCGCGATGGGTGCGCTTCGGCGTAGTCGCGCACGGTGCGCTCGATGGCGTCGCGTGCCTCGTGCCAGCGCGCATCACCCAGCCAGCGGCCCGGCGCGGGCGCCACGGCGCTGCCGCGACGCACAAGCGACTCCATCGCGGCAGCGACACCAATAACAGGCTCACCGACCTCCTGCGCCAACTGCTCGCTCGTAGCAGGCCGCAACGCCGCGCCCAGCTTCTCCATCAGCCGCGACTCCAGCGACCCGCTCTCGTGCACCTCGAGCGCGTCCAGGCCCTCCACCTCCGAACGACGACGACGCTCGGCAACAGGTTCGATCACAGACCCGCCGCCCACGGTGCGGCTGGGCGAATACGCTCGGATCACGAACCGGTCCCCGCGGGCAGCCACCGCAGGCCGCTCCAGCCGCAATTGCGCCAGCGCCGTGCCACCGGGCGGCAGCGGCGCTCGCGCGGCATCGCCCAGTAGCAGCAGCCGCCCGATGATCTCCGATGCGCCGAGATGGAACCGCACGCGCGTGTCGGGCTTCCACTCGCGCGGGTGGTCGGCGAGCAGCTCGAAGCGCACGTCCAGCACACGCGACGGCCGCAGGCTGCCGGGCTCGCACAGCCAGTCGCCGCGCGTGACCTGCTCGCGCGTCACCCCGTGCAACGCGAGCGCGACGCGCTGGCCGGCCATGGCCTCGTCCACGGTCGCGCCATGAACCTGCACGCGGCGCACGCGGACTTCGGCGCCCAGCGGCAGCAACTCCAACACGTCACCGGTACGCACGGTGCCGCGCCATAGCGTGCCGGTCACGACCGTGCCAAAACCCTCCACCGTGAACACCCGGTCGATGGGTAGCCGCGCAGCACCCGAAGCCCCGCGGTCGGGCAACAACGCCAACTCAGCGTCCATCGCGCCCAGCAGCTCAGCCGACCCCGCACCTGTCACCGCCGAGAACGGCACGATGGGCGCCTCTGCCAAGAACGTGCCCTCCACCAACGCGCGCACATCGCGCGTCACCAGCGACAACCAGTCGTCGTCCACGAGGTCGCGTTTGGTCAGCACGATCACGCCACGCGGCACGGCAAGCAGCTTGACGATGGCCATGTGCTCGCGCGTCTGCGGCATCACGCCTTCGTCGGCGGCGATGACCAGCAGCACCAGGTCCACACCGCCGACGCCGGCGAGCATGTTCTTCACGAATCGCTCGTGACCGGGCACGTCCACCAGCCCCACGCGTACTCCCGCGGGAGTAATGAGTGGCGCGAACCCGAGGTCGATGCTGATGCCGCGCTTCTTCTCCTCGGGCAACCGGTCGGTGTCGACGCCGGTCAACCGTCGTACCAATGCGGTCTTGCCATGATCGATGTGGCCCGCGGTGCCCACCACGGCCAGGCGGCGCGCTGCGCTATTCGGCGCTGCGGGCTCGGTAGGCGCGGAGGACACGGCGGCCGCCACGGACCTGGCGCGGGCAGCCGGCGCAGCGGACGCGCTTGGCGCAGCCGCGGCGGCTGCGGATTCCTTCGACGAGCCGGGCTTCTGGGATCGGGGGGCCATGGGGCACGCATTCTACCGGGCAACGCGCGCACGATGTGAACCGGGCCGCCGCGCGCTCCCC
>CAZADU010000231.1:0-4564 GCA_964483945.1 uncultured bacterium | reverse complement strand
GGATCCGCATCTCCACCGTCCAGCCCCGGTCGTCGATCCGCGCCGCTCCCGCCCAGACGCCGTCCCACGACTTGTCGTCCTCGACCTCGTTCGAGAGCGTGCCGTCGTACAGCGTTCCGGCCGCGTTGACCATGAAGTAGTAGCCGCTCCGCCGGTCGTGGTACGGGTCGAGGTAGAGCGCGAATCGGTCGGAGGCGATCGAGGCATCGCGACGCGACAGCCGGGCCACGATCGAGTCGGGCGCGCTGTCGTGGAGCCGGGCGCCGACATAGAGCGCATGGTCGTCGTAGGCGATCCACACCTCGCTGGTCTGGCTCGGCGCCGCGCCCTCGACCGGGTCGCGCTGGATCAGCGCGGTGAAGGCGCCCTCGGACTGCCACACCGGTTCCGAGAGGGCGCCGTCCACGGTCACGGGGCCGGTCGTCCGGACCGCCCGGACCGCCCGGACCGGGGCGGCGTCGGCGACGGGAAGAGGCTCGGGCGCTGCGACCGAGGCCCGGTCGGGCGTGGCTGCTCCAGCCAGTACCGCGAGGCACAGCAACGGCAGGCGCGGGATCACGGCTCAGGCCGGCGCGACGGCGAGGATGCGCGCCGCCACCTGCTTCGCGTCGAAGTGGCGCTCCGCGAGCGCCCGGGCGGCGCGACTGTGACGTTCGTAGTCCGCGTTCACGGCGGCAAACGCGGCGACCGCCTGCTCGCGGGTCGAAAAACGGAACATCCCTTCGGCCTCGGGCAGGTAGCGGCTCGGCCCGGTGTCCTGGACCACCACCGGCTTGCCGCTCGCGAGATAGCACAGCGTCCGGTCGCTCACCCAGGCGTTCTGGAACCGCATGCAGGACGTCTTGGCGCAGCTGAACTCGCCGCGCGAGTCCTGGATGTAGGCCCGGTAGAGTTCCGGCGACCCGGCGACCTCGCGCGACGGCCGGATGCTCCAGCCGTGGCGTTCCATCAACCCTCGTTCCGTCGCATCCGCCGCGGTCCGAAGGAACAGTGCCAGTTCGAGCGGCTGCGGGGTCAGGCCCGGAAGCTCCTTGAACTGGAGGAACGCGATCCGCTTGGTGTTCTCATAGTTCTCCGTCTCGTCGATCACCCAGTCCTTCGAGTTCCATCCGGAGACCGTGGTCATCGACCGGTGCCGCGGATCGAACGCACGGGGCCAGTGCTCGAGCGAGACCGCCGGGTGGATGTGCACCCAGGGGATTCCGCAATCGGGGAACCGCGCCTCCGGAGTGCCCACGGTCTCGCCGGTCGTGAAGTAGACGTCGTGCGGGTGAACCGCGAGCTGCTTTCGGCTGATCCAGAACTGCAGCAAGCCCGGGTCGATGTCCACGAGCGCCGTGCGGCGGAAACGCTCGAGCCGCTCGGGCTCGATCGCGTAGTGGAAGTTGAGCAGCAAGTCGGCGCGAGCGAACACCTCCTCCGCTGCTTCGCGGGAGAGTCCACGGAACTCAGTGGGCGCTCCGGGGGAGTACTTGGGGTCGGGGCCGACCTCCAGGATGACCCGGCCTTCAAGCCCGAAGCCAGCCAGCCGCTCGGTGAAGGTGGCGATCGCCGCCTCGTCGCGCGCCTCGTCGCCGCTTTGTACGAAGCGCTCGAGCCAGTAGACATCGCAACCGTGGCGGCGCAGGCCCAGCACGTACTGCATGTAGACCCAGAAGTGGCCGCCGCCTTCGGGGAAGTTGGCGACGTTGAATGCCGAGAGCACGACGGTTCGCATGGGATCTACCTCGTGCCGCGGAGTGCCGCGATCTGCCCGAGGTCGTGGAAGCTCGCCAGCGTGATGCCGTGCGTCACAAGTCCGGCGCGGACGCGCGGATCGCGCAGTGTCTCGAGCTCGACCTCGCGCTCGACCGCATAGCCCGAAGGTACCCGAGCGTCCACGTAACCGGGATGGCAGCTCAGCTCGGTGATCCCTTCGCTGATCTCGCACTCCAGCATGCGAAGGAGGCTGTCCACGCCCACCTGCTCGGGATGACTCTCGCCGCCCCACTGTCCGTAGAACTTCGAGAAGTAGCGCGCCGGGGAATGCCCCCGCAGCGGCAGCCCGGCTTCGCGCGAGAGTTCGAGGAAACACTCCAGCAGGTCTGTCTGCCGGTGGACGTTGTGGTGCGAGTCGAGGTGACTTGGCGCTCGGCCCATCAGAGAGACGAAGCGGTCGTATTGGCGCCGGAGGGAGTCGCGGGCGCGATCGGCGCGCCCCGAGCTTGCGCCGTCCGCTCCCTCCGAGACGTCCGCGTGAAGACCCACGCTCAGCTCGGGCCTCAGGCGGGCGAGCGCCGTGGCCTCGGCGCTCCACGGTGTTTCCACCATCAGGCTCGCGCTGGTCAGGATCCCGTGCATATGGGCCTCGAGGATGCCTCGTGTGATCCCAGGGCTCGCGCCCAGGTCGTCGGCGTTCACGATCAGGTACTTCATAGTCCGGCACTCCGGCTCATACTCGCTCCTCAAGAAGCACGGGCTCCAGCGCCTCGAACCAACTGTCGACCGCGGCCAGCTCGTCGTATCCCCACGCTGCGCCGTCACGGAGCAGCGCCCGGGCGGGCCAGATCACCCGGTTCGCGTAGCGCGCGCACTCGGCGGTCTCGAACAGCAGGTTCAGCTCGCGGCGGCCTGGAAGTCGCCAGCCGCTATCCGGCAGCGCCGCGCGGTAGATCGAGAGGAGCGACGAGCGACGCTCGCGCGGGAAGCGGAGCAGGAAGGTCGAGAGATCGTAGCTCGACGGGCCCACGCCCGCACGGTCCCAGTCGATGATCCGAACGCGGACGCCGCCCGGCGTGGGCTCCGCGAACGTGTTCGTGGTCCAGAGGTCGCCGTGAAGCAGGGTCTCAGCGCCGCTCCACTCCGCCAGCACGCGCGTCCTCATCGGCTCCTCGTCGCGCAGGCGACGGAGCCGGCCGAGCAAGCGGTCGCGCAGGGCGGCCTGATCCAAGGTCGAAGCGCGGTCCACCTCGCTCAGGCGCTCGAGCGCCTCGATGGCGTCGCGGACGTTCGACGACAAGTACGCCGGCCCGAAGTCCATGCCATGAAGCCGGCACTCGGCCAGTACCGGGTGCGCGGCGGCTCGCCAATGGAGCTCTGCGACCGCTCGCACGACCGCCGTCACACGTTCCAGGTCGGCGTCGCGCGGATCCAGCTCCCAGGGACCCAGGTCCTCGCAGACATGCCAGACATGGGCACCGTCGCTCGAGGGCGCGATTCCGAGCAGCCCGGGCGCGAGCCCCACCACGCCCAGCTCCGGCAGCCAGCGCCGGATCATCAGTTCATTGCGTCGGGCGTACTCGGGCACCATTCGCTTGGCGACGACCGAGCGCGTGCCTGAGCGGGTCTCCCACTCGACACGGAAGACCGCGGCCTTGAGCTGCCGAAGCGACACGATCCGCGAGGAGTCCGATGCGCCCAGGGCCTGGGCCAGCACGCGGGCCAGCTCCGCCTGGTCGGGTTCACGGAACTCGGAGTTCGTCTGCCTCGCGTCGGATCGCTCCACCTTCACGCCCACTCGAGCCATTCCGCCCCCTCCTCGATGGCTTCGGAGAGCTGTGTGCGGCAGAGCCGCAACGACGTCACGGGCCGGATCATGTGGCGTTCAGACTCGACGACGAAGCTCGCGCAGGCCCAGTCGGTGCTCGCCAGTGCCTGGAAGATGCGCCCCGCGATGGAGGCCCGGCGCAGTGTCGCGTCGTCGAGCTCCTTCCAGACATCTCGCACGGCAGCCCGGTAGATCGCGGCATCGAACGGGACCGTCGAGCCCGAGCCGAATGCGCCCGCCAGGTCGGCCGCGGGAATCCCCCAGCCCGCCATCTCCCAGTCGAACGGACAGAAGCAATCCGAACCGGCCGGGCCGGCGATCCTCACGTTCTTCGGCCGGAAGTCGCCGTGCACCAGCGTGACCGGCAGCCCCGCGCAGGCGCTCTCGAGCCGGGACCACCGCGCCTCGAGCGCATCGAGCAGCTCGACCAGCCCGGTCAGAAGCGGACGGTCCTGGGCCGCGAGCCACGGATTCCCGACGTGACGCCGGATGATCTCCCGGCCCGAGCACAGGTGCGCGAGGTATCGACTCGGGCCTGCGTCCGGCAGCCGCGCAGCGGCGACCGCGGCCGCGGCCGCGCCTGATGCGTGCAGCGCGCCCAGCCACCGGGAAGCGAGCGCGCGATGCCCGGGGTCGTCGGGGACCATGTGCCGGTCGCCCACGTCCTCCAAGAACATCCAAGTCGAGCCGTCGTCCGCGCGGCACGCGCCGTGGTACCGGGGCGAGGCGATCGCAAGCCGCGGCAGGATCTCCTCGTACACCATGCGTTCGACCGTCGGGAGCGTCGGCGGGGAATGCTTCGCGAACAGCGCCGAACACCCGTCCTCAGCGGGTATCAATCGATAGACGGAGGGCGATGTCCGGCTCGGCCGCCGCCACATCTCGACCCGCGAAAGCGCCCCGCCGCCGAGCCGGCCCCAGGCGAGTGCGGCCGGATGTTCGGACAGGTTCGTCGATTCGATCGCGAGTGGCGCGCTTCGGTTCAATGGGAGGCCATCAGGGACGGGGGGCGCCGGCCGATGCCTTCCGTGATCCCGG
>CAZADU010000230.1:0-2269 GCA_964483945.1 uncultured bacterium | reverse complement strand
GACATAGTTCGCCTGCACCACCAGCGACAGCCAGTCCACCGGCATGATACCGCTGCCGAGCCCCGCCTGAAGCTGCGTTCCCAGCCGATAGCCTTCAGCCCCGGTTCCGTTCCAGCGCATGAGCACGCTGGCCGTGAGCGGCTGCGCGACGCGCCAGGGCAACGGTTGCGCGGCCAGCACCCCGGCGAGCCAGTCGGTGGAACCCGTGCCCGGGCGCACCGAGGGCTCGAGCATGGACATCAGACCGAAGTTGAGCTTTTCCTGGTCGGGCACGTGCCGCATGCCCGTGGGCAGTTTCACGCCGAACTGGAACGTGAGCGAAGCGCTCTCGCGTGCGCCCAGCGCGCGGAAGTGGCCCATCGTCACCGCGTCGCCGAGCCCTTCGTACTTCCACTCGTCCTCGAACGCCGGGTTGTAGAACGGCGCATGCGCCAGCATATGGCGATGCTCGCGCTGGAGATAGGGCAGTGACGCGGTGAGCTCGAGCCGGTCGTTCACCCGCGCTCGGCCGTCCAGGATCCACGCACGGGTGTGCGTGTAGAGCTCGAGTGCTTCGTGCCGGTTGGTGCCAGAGAAGAACATGTCGCGGATCAACTCGTCGCGCTGGGCCTCGGAACTGCCGTTCCACAGCATGTCCTGCGTGGATTGTTCGAAGCGCAGCGTGACCGTTGCGCGGCGGGCAATCGAGCCGAGCCCTTCGCGCAGGTACGGACAGTTCTCGGCGGTGCAGGCGTCGGCGCGCGCCGGCGCGAGCGACGCGACCACGAGCAGCGCGAGAAACCCGATTGCGCCGAGGCGCAGCGTCACCGGAGGACCGTGAATCTGCGCACGAGCCGCTGTCCGCCCGTCTCGAGCACGGCCAAGTAGAGCCCCGGCGCGCCGCCCCATTCGGCCGCATCGAACGAGACCGCGTGCGGCCCGGCACCAAGCGTGCCGTCCAAGACGCGCGCGCGTTCTCGCCCCTGCACGTCGTAGAGCGCGAGTCGCGCGTGCCCCGCGTTCGCGAGCGAGAACGCGATGCGTGCACGGCCCTGCGTGGGATCGGGCGAGACCGGCGACAGCGACAGCGGCGACGACACGGGCACGCCGAGCGACGTGAGCACGAGGCTGGCCCCGTCGATCGCCGGCCCCCACTGCGAGGCGTCCTGGCTCGCGAATCGCACCGTGGTGGTGCTGGCGCTGGCCGTGAAGTCGAGCGTCTTCTGCGACCAGAACATGTCCCAGTTCCACGCCGGCGTGATGTCGAACGTGTAATCCGCCTGCGTGGGACCGGCCGTGACGCGCAGGTGCTTGATCGTGGGCGTCGAGAGCGGCTCGCCCGCGATCCAGAACGTGAGCCGGTAGTTGGCACCCGCCGTGGAGGGGAACGTCTGCTCGATCGCGCCGGGCGCCGTGCTGGAGAGCGCCACGCTCCGCGCCCCCGAGATCGGGACCCAGTAGTTGTTGGTGACGATGCTCACGTCGCTGCCCACCACCGTCCACCCCGTGAGCGAGGTAGCGCCGGGGGCGACTGCGAGGACCGGGAACGTCGGCGAGATGGCCGGGCCGGCCTCGAAGTCGCCGTTCGTGAGGAACTCCGCGCGCACGGGAGCGGCGACGAGGAGCGCTGAGCAGATCAGGGTTGCGAACAGTGGTGCGCAGGGGCGCATGGCGAGGCCTCGCGGCACGTCGGGATGGCGGTGGCTGGGCAGTGGATTGCGGTCGATGTCCGTGGTTGGGTGGTCGCTGGGCGGTGGCTGAGCCGTGGCTGAGCGGCCCAGCGTGACATAGATGATAAGAGGTGTGCGGAGGGCCGGGAAGCGGCCAAATCGCGGTGCGCCTAAGATCGTGGAGGCGCATGGGCGAGACGCCAACTTATTGGCAATACACATCTGTTCTGGTGTTCGGGGCCTGAGATCGCCACAACGACAATCTTGGTCTCTCAACCCTCGGGTTATTCTGGTGCCATGAACCGGACCCTCTACCCACGCCACGCCCTCGCCCTCGAAGTGTCCCTGGCCGGCGACCCCCTCGCCGCCCTCGCCGCGCTGCCGGGTGCGTTCGCGCTGCGCTCGTCGCTGCCGGATGCCGGCGCGCGATTCCGGCAGGCGCGCTGGACGCTGTTCGGCGCCGACCCGTTCGCAACCATTCGAGGTGGGGAGCGCGATGTGGCCGGTCGGGTTCGCGCGTTGTCGGCGTTGGTCCGCCCGCCTGACGAAGCACGCTCGGCGGGCGTACCGTTCGCGGGTGGCGCGGTGGGCTACTGGGCGTACGACTTCGGCCGAAGGCT
>CAZADU010000229.1:0-2633 GCA_964483945.1 uncultured bacterium | reverse complement strand
GAACGCGTCGTCGCTGAACACCACGAAGTCGTTCTGCTTGTTGCTGGGAAGGTGGCGCCGCACACGCAGCACTTCGCTGATCTGGCGAATCGCCTCTTCGCTTAGTTCCGGCGACGTGGCGATGGCGTTCAAGAACAGCTCGCCCTTCTTGGGGAACCAGGGGGGCGCGTCGCTCGGCGTGCCGAAGTACTTGTCGATGAGCGAGTACGGGATGACCCCCACCTCGTCGAAGTTGTTGCCGAGGAAGCGGCCCTTCGCCGCGAGCTCGCCGATCACCGTGAACGGGACGCCATTCAGGTGCACGCTCTTCCCGAGGCCCGAAGCGTCGCCGAACAGCGACTCGCGTGTATCCTTCCCCAGGACCACGACGTTGGCGTTGCGCCGGATCTCCTCGGCTGTGAAGAACCGCCCGCGCGCCATCTCGTAACCCTGCGTGCGCAGCAGTTGGTCGTTCGTGCCGTAGATGAACGTGGTCTTCGTGCGCTTGTCGCGGTAGCTCAGTCGGATGTCGTAAAACGAGAACTTGAACACAGATACCGCCGCGACCGCGGGCGACTGGGCGAGGATCGCGTCGGCATCGCCGATCGTGAACGCCTTGCGTGCCTTGAGCGAGTCCGGCACGCCGCCGCTGAACTGGATGCCGGGGCGGATGCGGCGCACATAGAGCGTGTTGTTGCCGAACGACTGGATGCTCTGCTGGAACGAACGCTGGAAGCCGTTGATGAGCGACGCCATGCTGATCACCGTCGCCACGCCGATGACGATACCCAGCAGCGCCAGCATCGACCGCATGCGGTTCGCGGCGAGCGCCTGGCGCGCGATCGTGAACGTCTCTGCCAGCAGGTGACTGAGTCGCAAGGCCCTACTCGTAGCGGAGCGCCTCGATCGGATCGAGGCGGGCGGCACGGGCCGCCGGGTAGGAGCCGAAGAACACGCCGACCGCCGTGCTCATGATCACGCCCAGCGCTACAGCACCGACGCTGATCGCCGCGGGCAGCGGACTGAACGCGCCGACCAACAGCGCCAGCCCTCCCCCCAGCACGATGCCGATGAGCCCGCCCGACATGCTGAGCGTCGTGGATTCCACAAGGAACTGCGTCAGGATGTCGCGGCGGCGCGCACCCAGTGCCTTGCGAATCCCGATCTCCTTGGTGCGCTCGGTCACCGACACCAGCATGATGTTCATGATGACGATGCCGCCCACGAACAGCGAGATGGCTGCGACGCCGATGGACACCACGAAGATGCCACCGGTGAGCGTTCGGTAGAGCTCCAGCCACGTCTCGGACGTGGTGATGCCGAAGCGGTCCGGCTGGCCTGGGCGCTGGCTGCGCCGGGCGCGCAGGATGTTCCGCGCCTCCTGCTGCGCCAGCTCCAGGGACGCCTGGTCCACGCTCTTCACGGACAGCTGGAACGAGCCACGCTCCTGCCAGTACTTGGCGAACGTGTGGATGGGAACGGTGATGAAACGATCCTGGCTCTGGCCGAACATCTTCCCCTTGGCCTTCGTGACGCCGACGATCTCGAATTCATAGCGGCCGATTCGAACACTCCGGCCGAGCGGGTCGAGCGTGCCGAACAGTTCCTCGGCCGTCTCGGGACCGATCACAGCGACCGTGCGTCGATCGGAGTCATCCAGCTCGGACAGGTGTCGGCCGCGCTCGATCGTGACGTCGTCCACGAGGTCGTAGCCGGCGCTGCGACCGTTCACCGGCACCCGGTTCTGTACCTTGTTGCGGTAGCGCAACGGCGCCCGGGTGCCGGACTGCGACACGATCAACGAGGCGTGGCGCATGCCGGCGCGCAGCGCCTCGGCGTCATCCAAGGTGATATCCGGGTTCTTGTCGGCTTCCTCGAACGCTTCCTGGCTTGTGATGAATCCGTACTTGTCGATCACGAACACATTCGCACCGGCATTCAACAGCTTCTGCGTCACGAACCGGTTCAAGCCTTCGACGAACGACATCACCGCGATCACCGACGCCACGCCGATGATGATGCCGAGCAGCGTGAGAAATGAACGCAGCTTGTTCGCCCGCACACCGCCGAGCGCGATGCCGATACTCTCGCGAAGGTTCACGCGCCCGCCGCGCCAGGGGTGGCGGGCTTCGCCGACCTCGGGTGCGGATTCAGCGTGTCGCTCTCGATCCTGCCATCTCGCATTCGCACCACGCGGCGGGCATGCTCCGCGACGTCCGCCTCGTGCGTCACCAGGATGACGGTGTTGCCCTGCATCCAGATGGATTCGAACGCGGCCATGCTCTCCTCGCCCGTGCGCGAATCCAGATTGCCGGTGGGTTCGTCTGCGAGGATGATGCGGGGCTTATTCACGAGCGCGCGTGCGATCGCCACGCGCTGGCGCTGGCCGCCCGACAGCTCGTTCGGCCGGTGTTTCATGCGATCACCCAGTCCGACCAGCTCGAGTGTCTCCTTGGCGCGCTTGCGGCGCTCCTCGTGACGCATTCCGGCGTAGACCAAAGGCAGTTCGACGTTGTGCAGCGCGTCGGCGCGCGGTAGCAGGTTGAACGTCTGGAACACGAACCCGATTTCCTGATTCCGGATCTGCGCCAGTTCGTCGTCGTTGCGCTCGGCGATCTCGCGGTCCTTGAGCTTGTAGGAACCGCTCGAGGGTG
>CAZADU010000228.1:0-2008 GCA_964483945.1 uncultured bacterium | reverse complement strand
TTCCTCACGCGCTCCGCGGACTGACCGCGATCAGCGATCCGGCGTAAGCGTCAGCTCGTAGGACGCCCCGCCCTCGCTCACCCTGTACGTCACCGCGAAGCCGGGAACCATCAGTTCGGCGGGCTCGATCCAGCGGTCGTCCGCGAGATCCGCCAGCCGATGCGGGAACTCGCCGCGTTCGCGGGCGAACAGATCGACCGCCAACTTCAGATCCCGTGCGCGCGCCGCGGCGTAGACGTCGTTCTCGAAGTCGGGGCGCGACAGGCCCTGCAGTGAGGCCGAGAACAGGCTGGCGAGCGCGACCGCGGCGACGACGGCGATGGCGACGGCGCCCTCCCGCAGCCACGCGGGACCGCGCGGACCGGGGCGCGGCGGGGGGCCGATGGGCGCCGACGGGGAGGTGATGCCCGGGTCACGGCGGCCGGAGAACGTGATCCATTTGGAATCGAGCATACGGAACAACGATTCGTAGGCCTCGTATTCCGAGAGCGGGGCTGCCGCGACCACTTCGGCGACGGTTCGCTGGCCGTCGATGATGCCGAACAGCTCGCGCTCCTCCTCCGACAGCGGCTCGTCCGGGTCGGGCAGGTCGTGAACGCCGAGCAGTTGGTGTGGATCGCGAAACACGCCAACGAAGCGCTTCTGCTCGTCCACGCGGCGAGCGGCCTCGATGATCGCACCTTCCATGCTGAGCGAGATGAGCGGCTCGCTCGGCCACTTCACGGACGGGTCGAAGCGGTAGGTCCCGTTCTCCCAGCGCACGAGCCGGCTCAGGTCGTCCAGCACCTGGCGCTCGACGAACATGGCGAGGTCTTCGGACTCCAGGTAACGACCCGTGACCAGAAGATCCTCGAAGTCGCGCCCGGATTGCTTCTGGATCGCGGCCACGCCGCGGAACTGCTCGTCCGTGAGCCGGTGTGCCTGAAGTAGGAAGCGCGCCAGGGGGTCATCCTTGGAGAGCCCCGGTTGGCGCGTCGAGACGATGCGACCGTCGATGACCCACACGACGAACCGCTCGGTGTTCCACTCCATCAGGAGGCAGCCGGACTTCTTCTGGGATCCCACGAGTTGCAGGATCTCCATGGCCGAGAAGTCGCGGAGGTTGCCTTGAAGCGCCATGTCGTCTCCTAGGCGGCCAGCGACGGCTGGCGGTGGGTAGCCTGCGTGATCCGGCCGATCGCGACCGCACCGAGCTGAGCTTCACGCTCGCGCTCACGGCTGGTGGCCACCAGGTAGGCGAACATCGACCACAGGTAGACAATCGCGAGGCCCACCACGATCAGCAGCCCGGGCAACTCGCTGCCGGGAAGCGCGAGCCGCGCGGTGACCGCGAAGGGCAGGGCGTGCCCGAGTGCCAACCGGCCGAACAGCCACGTCAAGGTGAGCAGCAGGACGGGTGAGACCACGCGACGATGAGCAAGCAGGCCAAAGCCCGGGATGAGCGTGGCGAGCGCGGTGGCGACGGCGCGCCTCCGGTTCCTTCGGCGCGCGCGGTGCTGGAGCAGCAGCACGCGTGAGAACTCCGGTGTCTCCGCACCACCACGGATCTGTTCGCACGTCTCGCACATCGCGGCCTCGCGGTGGCGCTTGGCACAGCGCCGGCACACGACGACGTCGCAGTTCGTGCAGCGCCGCAGCGGCAGTCGACGCTCCTGCCAGCGGCCGAGCCACAATCCCGCGCTGAACGCCAGCGCGGCACCCACCGCGAACGGCCAGCCAGCCGATTCGATGTGGCCGCGCAGCATGAGCGGCAACGGCTGTCGACCCTGTGGGCGCGCGTCGCGAAGCGCGCTCCAGAACGTGCGCGGTCCGGGCCACACGTCCACGAGCGGCAACAGGCCACTCTCGCCGGCGCGTGCCTGGTAGAGCTTGACCAGTTCGAAGTCGAGGGCCGAGGCGAACCGCAGCTCCTGGTTGGCATCGGTGTACTCGAATCGACGCATGAGCAGCTGGGCGGCGTTGAAGTGCGCCGCCGCGTTCAGAGGGTCGGACTTGGTCGCCCGGCGGT
>CAZADU010000227.1:0-1603 GCA_964483945.1 uncultured bacterium | reverse complement strand
AGCAACACCAGCACCCAGGGATGCTCGAACCGGATCATGCACCCTCCGGCAACGGCGGCGGTGCGGGACCGGCGGGCGGCATCGTTCCACGCGGCGGACCTGCCGCGGGCGTGACGCGCACGGCGTCGAGACGCGCCTGCGCGGACCGGCGCACGTAGCCCTCCACCGCCTCCTCGCAGCGCGAAGCCTCGAGCTCACTGAGCGGTGCGCGCGCGAACTTCACGCGGTCCCACAGCTGCAGCAGCCCCTCGAGCCGTTCGAAGTCATCCGCGGGCAGCCGCGACTCGCGCAGGCGGTCGAGCAGTTCGCCGCTCGTATCCCCGGGTCGCGGCGTGGTCACCGTGGCCTCGAGGAACCGGCGGAGGATGGCGGTCAGCTCAAACGCGTGCTCGCTGAACCGGCCCGTGCCCGGGAGCTCGCGAGCACGCAGCGCCGACAGCGCACGCAATGCCTCGGTGGCGGGATCCATGCGCGGTCGCGATGGCAGCGGTCCGGGCACATGGCGTGGTGCGGTCACCGGCTTGCGGCGGGCGCGCAGTCGCCACCACACGAGAGCACCCGCGACCAGCAGCAGTCCCACGACGATCGCGGCCAGGGGCAGACGCTCCCACCAAGGTGCTGCGACCGGGCCGTGCAGGGCGCGCAGCCCGTTCGAGCTGTCGGCCGCCGTCACCGTGGGCAGGATGGTGACGCGCAGGCTCGGCAGCCGCGTGCTCGTGGCCCGGCCGCTGCGCGGCGTGCGGTCCAGTTGCACGACAGGCCCCTCGATGGTGTGGCGGCCCACTTCGAAGATCTGGAGCCGCGCCTCGATCCACACACTGTCGAGCCGGCCGGTGACCTCCCGGAACCAGCCTGGCCGCACGCGACCGGCGCGAACATGCGACCACGAAAGTGCACCGCCGCTGCGAGGCGGCTCGAATCGCACCTTCGTGCCTGACGACACCAGCACCGCACCCCGATAGGTGATCGCCTGTCCGATGCGCGCGTTCTCCGGGCTCAGCCGTACGCGAGACGGCACGCCTTCGAGAGGGTGCAGGCCCCCGTCCACGCGGGCGAGTGAGGCGGGGTCTCCCGATCGCAGGTTCGTGGGCAGCGAATCACGGCTGATGACCGGTTCCGGATCCTGCGCGCGCGCGGCCGCCGCCAGCATGCACAAGGCGGCGAGTGCGAGCCACGGCCGCGCTCGAGCGGGGCCGGTCATGCCACGCCCCGCCGCTTGCGAGCCTTGAAGTGACGCACGAGTGCCGGCACGTAGGGCTTGTCGGTGCGGATCTCCACCACCGGACACAGGGCCTGCGACAATGCCGTCTCGGCCGCCCGTCGACGCTCGCGCGCGCTGCTCGCGTACAGCCGGCGCAATGAATCGCTGCCCGTGTCCACCAGCCGGCGCTTGCCCGTCTCGAGGTCCTCGAGCATCACCCAGCCCGCGCGCGGCAGCGTGTCATCGGCCGGGTCGCGCACGGCGAGTGCGGTGAGCTCGTGCCGGCTGGCCATGACGCGCCAGTCGTGCGGATCGAGCATGTCCTCGAAGTCGCTGATCCAGAACACGAGTGAGCGGCGTTTGAGCGTGCGCGTGAGGAAGCGAGCCGCGTGCCCGAGTCGG
>CAZADU010000226.1:0-8920 GCA_964483945.1 uncultured bacterium | reverse complement strand
CCACATCGGTCGGCTGCACGTCGAACACCAGCGTCGCGGCTGCGGCCGCGCTCACCGTGAACGCCGTACTCGTCGCGGGCGTCAGCGCGCCGGAGGCGGCCGAGAGTTGCTTCGAGCCCACCAGGTCCACGCTCAGCGAGGCGAACGTCGCGAGCCCCGCGCCGTCGGTCACCACCGCACCGCCGCCGCTCAGCACACCTGTGCCGATGAGCGAGAGCGAGACCGACTCGCCCGGGACACCGTTGCCGAACGCGTCCGCCACCTTCACCTGCACCGCTGGCGCGATCGCCACGCCTGCGACCACGTCGGAAGGCTGCACGTCGTACGAGATCACCGCGGCTGCGGCAGCGCTCACGGTGATCGAGAACGCCTTGCTCGCGGTGTCCCCCACGGCGTCGGTCACGAGGACCACGAAGCCCGTGGTCGCTGCCGTGTTCGACGTACCGCTGATCTCCCCCGTGCCGCCGCCGAGAGCGAGTCCGGAGGGCAGTGCGCCGTCCGCGACAGTCCACGCGTAGGGCGATGTCCCGTTGGCCGCCAACAGTGTCGTCGAGTACGCGGAGCCGGCGATGGCCCCCGGCAGGGACGCGTTCTGAATCTCGGGTGCGGCCTGCGCGGCTCCGACAGTCGCAGCCAGCAAGAAGCCCGCGAATGCCGAACGCTGGCCTGCTGACGTCCATGGGATCGCGCGCAAGGCGGATGCGAGAGCAGACACGGAGCCACGATGCGTATGCATGAGCGAGGTGTCCTAGTTGGGCGTGGTCTAACAGCTCCCGGACGAGAAGCACGTCGGGATCCGAGCGGCTGGGGGAGTGGCCCGGAGGACGTGAGGACGTCATGAACCCGTTTTGTCTTAAGGAGCGGGGGGGGGGGACCTGACAAACTGATAATACCCGCCGGATTCGCCTCGAACCAAGGATTATGCGCGGCCACCGGTGGGGAAGGCGAAGTAGAAGGGCGTAAGGCACGAAGGGGCCCGAAACGGCCGGTCCGACCCAGCCCGGGTGCCCACTGGCCTCAAGCCGATGGGTAGCCTGTGGCCGGGGTCCGCGGGGGGCCCGAGCCCCTGAACCCTCGGGTCACATAACCCAGACCTCAGTGTCCACGTGCATCCATCGAGATTGCGCCGTAGCCTGAGCGCATGGCTCTCCTGAACTTCCACCACCTGCGCTACTTCTGGATGGTCGCACGAGAGGGCAGCGTGCGCCGCGCCGCGGAGCGCCTCCACGTGTCGCAACCGACCGTGTCCGCACAGGTGCGCTCGCTCGAGGACTCGCTCGGCGTGAAACTGTTCCGGAAGTCGGGTCGCGGCCTGGTCCTGTCGGAGGCCGGGGAGCGCGCTCGGCGCTACTGCGACGAGATTTTCACGCTCGGCGACCAGCTGCAGGCGGGCCTGCGGCAGCCGGGCGAGACTTCGCCTCAGCGCTTCAGCATCGGGATCACGGACTCGTTGCCCAAGTACCTGAGTCACGCATTCATCCGGCCAGCGTTCGAGCTGTCCCCGCCGCCGCAGGTGGTCTGCCTGGAGGGCCTGGCCACCGACCTGCTCGCGCGGCTCGCCTCCTACCGGCTCGACCTGGTGCTCGCCGACGAGCCTGCCCCGAGTTCGTTCCCGGTCAAGACACACCATCACCTGCTCGGCAGCTCGGCGATTGTGCTGTGCGCCGTGCCTCGGCTGGCGGCGAAGTTGAAGGCACGCTTCCCACACTCGCTCGACGGGGCGCCCGCGCTGCTGCCAGAGGCCGGCTCGGCGCTCCGCCGCACGCTCGAGCCATGGTTCGAAGCGGCCGGTGTTCGTCCGCGTGTCATCGGCGAGTACGCCGACACCGCGCTCATGAAGATGGCTGGCGCCGAAGGCCTGGGCTTCGTGCCGTTGCCGGAGGCCGCGGCTCGCGAGGCGCTGGCGCGCTGGGGGCTGCGCACCATCGGCAGGGCCGGCGATTGCCGCGAGCACTACTACGCCATCACCGTGGAGCGCCGCGAACCGCACCCCGCGGTGCAGGCCATCACGCGAGCGGCGCACCGCCTGCTCGGCGAACGCGTGAGCGACTGACGCTCGCAGCGCTCAGCGAGGCGCGGGCGTGCCTGGCGCGCGGCCAAAGCCCGCGGGCAGGTCGGCGGCGAGCCACGCCAGCGCGGCATAGCACGCCACGTTCCGGCGGACGAGCATGGGGTCCACCTTGTCGAACGTGTCGTTCGCGGTGTGGTGCAGGTCGAAGTACTCGGACGCGTCGGTATCGAGGTCGCAGACCGGTATTCCGAGCGGCACCAGTTGCCCCACGTCGGCGTCGCCCGTGGCGTCGTTACCCCGGTACTCCACCCCGAGCGGCGCCAGCACGGATTGCATCTGCCGGATCGCGTGCAGTCGGTCCGCCGGCACGCGAGACCGCAGCCCGAGCGGCTGGTACGCGCCGAGGTCCGACTCCATGCCCATCACGTGCTGTGCGGCCTCCGCCGCGTGCTCGCGGGCGTAGGCGCGCGCTCCCGAAAGCCCGAACTCCTCGTTCGCGAACAGCACCACGCGGATCGTGCGCCGCGGCCGGACTTTCGCCTCGCCAATCAACTTCGCCGCGGCGGTCATAATCGTCACGCCGGCGCCGTCGTCGTGCGCTCCGGTGCCGAGGTCCCACGAGTCGAGATGCGCGCCTAGCACGACGAGTTCGCGCGGCCGCTCACGGCCCGGGATCTCGCCGATGACGTTCGCCGACCACGTGCTGTCGGCCCACGACGACGTACTCGTGACGCGCATGCGCACGACTCGACCCGAGGCGAGCTGGTCCTCGAGCAGGTCCGCGTCGGGATTCGACAGCGCGATCGCGGGGATGCGGCTCTCCCCCGGCTCGTAGCGCATGCCGCCGGTATGCGGCAGCCGGTTACGATCGGTGCCGACCGAGCGAATGACCACGGCGAGCGCGCCGCGACGCGACGCCTCGATTGCACCTCGACCACGCACCGCCACCGCGCGGCCGTAGCCCGAGCCGTCGGTCGCCCGCGTCATACGGCCGCTGAAGAACACGATCCGGCCGGCGAGGCGCGTGGAATCGAGGCGCGCGAGCTCCTCGAGATTGGTGACCGGCACGACCTCTGCCTCGATACCACCTGGCGGGGTGCCCTCGCTGCCGCCCAGTGCCACGGCCGCACATGACTGCGGCCACGGTGACACCAGCTCGACGCGGCACTCGCCGCGGCGCCAGCTTGGCACTTTAACGCGCTCGGCTCGCACGTTGCGGAAGCCCAGCACGCGCAACTGCTCGAGCGCCCAGGCTACCGCGGCGGAGTCCCCCGGGGTGCCCGCGAGCCGAGGGCCCACCCGGCTCGTGAGCGAGCGCAGAAGTTCGTACGCGGTGTCGTCGTTCAGCGCCTGGTCGCGAATGGCGCGTGCCTCGGCGAGCTGTGCCGGGGTGAACGCAAGCGCGGCCGGCGGCGGGGTCGCGGCGTGTGCGGCAGGCGCAGGCAGCGCAAGCACAAAACCGAGGGCCGCGAGCGAGGCGGATCGCGCTCCCGCGTGCAGAACCGCGACCACAACACGCACGTGTCGGCGGAACGGCTCGATCGAACGAGTCACGGGCGGCGGCCCTCCGTGTGACGGTCGCAGTGAGGGGACGCGGCGGACGCGACCCGGGCGATGCTACGGCCTTTGTTCCCGCTTCTTCTGCGCCTCGCGTGCGCGCTGGAAGGCCAGCTGCATCGGCGTGAGCGCGGGTGGTTCCTCTTTTGCCAGCCGCGACTCATAGGATTCGACGGCGGCTCGCTCCTCACGCCCGGGAGCCCGGGCGTGGCCACGATCAGGACCACGTGAGGAGCCACTGGTCGAACCTCGTGCGAAGCCACCGGTCGAGCCGCGCGCAGAGCCGCCGGCTGAGCCTCGTCCGGAGCCACCAGCCGAGCCTCGTCCGGAGCCACCAGCCGAGCCTCGTGCGGAGCCGCCGGCCGAGCCTCGTTCGGAGTCGCCAGCCGGGCCTCGTGCGGCGTCACCAGCCTGGCCACGCGCGGAGCCACGCGCAGGCCTGCGTTCGTCGGGCGTCATGTGCGAGGGCTCGAGCGGCCGCTCGACCGCGTCGCGGATCGAGAGCGAGATTCGCTTGCGCTCGGGTTCGACCGTGAGCACGACCACTTCGACCGCCTGCCCCGGACTCAGCACGTCGCGCGCGTGGTTGATGCGCGTGTGACTCACCTGCGAGACGTGCACCAGGCCATCCACACCAGGCGCGAGATTCACGAATGCGCCGAAGTCCGCGAGCCGCACCACGACGCCCGGCACACGCGCGCCGGGGCTGAACTGCTGAGCGATCGTGCCCCAGGGGTCGGGCGCGATCGCCTTGAGCGAGAGCGCGACACGCGGGCGGCCGTCCTTGCCTGTCTCGAGCTTGAGCACGCGCACGTGCACCTTCTCGCCCGCGCTCACCACCTCGCGCGGGTGCGTGACACGGGCATGCGACACCTCGGAGACGTGCACCAGTCCTTCGATGCCGCCGAGGTCCACGAACGCACCGAACGGTTCCATCCTCGTCACCGTGCCCTCGAGGTCCTGCCCCGGGGCGAGCGCGGCGATTCGTTCGCGTGCCTTTGCCTCGCCCTGTTGCTGGAGCAACCGGCGGCGGCTCACGACGGCCCGTCCGCGCGACTCGTCCACCTCGGTGACCAGGAACTCGAGCACGCGGCCCACGTACTGAGCAGTGTCCTCGACGAAGTGGTCGTCGATCTGAGAGACAGGACAGAACGTGCGCACGCCATTCACATCCACGGTGAGTCCGCCGGTGTTAACGGCGGACACCTTGCCGCGCACGGGCAGTCCCGCGTCCTTCGCCTGGCGAAGTGCACCGAGCGAGACCTTGCCCCGCCGCTTCGCGGCGCGCGCGAGGGTGAGCGGCTCGCCGGCCTCGGCCACGTGCAGCTCGATGCTGTCGCCGACTTTCACGGTGAGTTCACCCGACTCCTCGCGGAACTCCCTTGCGTCGGCGACCGCCTCGCTGCGGCCGCCGATGTCGAGGAGCAGCACGTCGCCGTTCACTGCGACGATGCGGCCACTCACTCGCTGGCCCACTCGTGGCGAGGCATCGGCACGATCGGCAACGATCGCCGGTGGCGAAGGCTGGGCATGCTCGAATGCGTCGAGCTCCTGCGAGAACGCCGCGGCCGACTGGGCCTCACGGGCTTCGTCCTCGTCCTGCGGAGCGCCTTCTCGATCGGGATCAAGTGGATGGGTCACGGCCTCATCTTGCGTCAGCGCGGCCACTTCTGGAAATCAGGCCAGCTCCGGCGCCCGATTCGAGGGCGCTGCTGACTCGGCCGGAAGCCGACCGGATCCTGTTTGGGACGTGCGAAAGAACCCCTCGGACCGGTCGCCAAGTGCATGTCCAAACACGAAATAAGGGATCCGCTCGGGGATGGATCTCGAAGCTACCGGGCTCGACGGGTACCACGACGTTGCCCTCTCAGGACCGTCCCCGGTGGCCGGACCAGGGTTGCCCCGTCATCACAAGTCCATGCTCCTTCAACGTTTCTGTGGCATGACTTGGATCCGAGGGGGGCCCACAATCTGGGTGATTTTCCAGTTCCAATTGAACTGAGTCGCGGTTATCTTCTCGCCGTAGGTTGCAGGATGCACAGTCGACTGGCACCGGGACTTCATGTCCGGCCCCCCCGGCCAGCGAGTGTGCCCGGTTCGAGATGAGCGCCGCCACCCGAGAGGCGTGTACTTCTCACGGTAGGCATCACGACCAGCTTCCGGGACATCGCAGCACGACATCTGAGGAGGGTTGAACATGAAGCGTTTCGTTACCATGATCCTGAGCATGCTGATGCTCGCCGCCTTCGCGGCTTCGGCTTCCGCGGCGCTGCGTGTGCCGCAGATCGCCGTCGGCGGTGGCGGCCTTTCGGGCTACCTGACCAGCGTCGGAGAGGCCAGCATCAACGTCAATACGGACCAGGTGGACGTGCAGCGCTGGGCGTCCACGGTCTCGAGCAACTCGACGTTCACGATCCAGGTCGAGCTGGCGGGCAACGCCGCCTCGAACACGATCGGTCTCTACAATGCTGCGCTCGCCGTGCCGTCGCTCTACCAGGTGTTCCCTGGCGCGGCGTCGGCCGGTTGGTTTGCGGTCGCTTCGTTCCGTACCGCGCCCATCCGCGTCGTCGTGAACCTGTTCGACGACACCGCCGCACTGCAGGGCACGAACACCTATCTGGGTGCTGACAGGAACGATTTCGGCTTCTACCTGTCCGGCCCCGGCGGCCTGTTCTACACGCAGGACGCTCGCAATACCGGTGGCGCGGCCCAGGCGCTCACCTATGCCGGTACCGGCCTGAACTCCGGCAGCTGGTGGCTGTGCTGGGAAGACCTGGCGGTCAACGGCGGTGGTTCGGATTCCGATTATGATGACGCCGTGCTGTTCCTGGAGTCGGTGAACCCGACGCCGGTGAACAAGACGTCATGGGGCGAGTTGAAGAAGCGTTTCAACTAGAACCGAGCTGATCAGAACCCGGCGCCGGACTTCCGGCGCCGGGTTTCTTTTTGCCTACTCGCGCCCCGCCTCGCGCAACGCCCGCTCCTCGGCGGGAATGCGCACGGCGAGCACGGCCGCGTTGGCGGCCGAGCAGATCAGCGCCGTTCGCCACGCACCGAATAGCATTGGTGCGGCGATGAACTCCAGCACCACGGCGACATAGTTGGGGTGCCGAAGCCAGCGATAGATCCCACGAGTCACGGGTATCTCGCCCGGCACGACGACGATGCGCACGTTCCATCGCTCGCCCAGTGCGCGGACGGCCGTGAACCGCAGCAACTGGGCGCCCAGCCACAGCGCCAGCCACAGCGGCCACTCCGCGCGAGGTGAGGCGCCTGCCCGGATCTCCAGGGCCAGCAGCACCGGGTAGGCCGCGTGCAGCAGCACGAACAACGGGAAGTGCCGTGCCCCCACTTCACGTGCGCCACGAGCGCGCAGCCGCCCGAGGTTCCGCCGCGACAGCGCCAGCTCGCCGATGCGCTGCAGCGCCAGCAGCGCGAGGTAGGCGGCGAACACGCCCCACGTGGCCGGGGGACTCACCGCGGCGCGGCTCCCCGGAGCAGCACCGACTCGGCGGAGAAGCCGGGGCCGAGCGCCAGGAGCAATGCGAACTCGCCCTCGGCGATATCGCCCGCATCGAGGAAGCGCTCCAGCACGAACAGGCACGAGGGCGACGACATGTTGCCGTGCGCGCGCAACTCGGCGCGAGCATGAGCCAGCCCCTCCGCCGGCCACTCGAGAGACTGGGCGTAGGCCTCGAGTACCTTGGCCCCGCCAGGGTGCGCGATGACGTGTGCGACGTCCGAGAGCGCGAGTCCCTCGCGCGCGACGAACTCCTCGAGGAACGGCTTCACGCGCTCGCGTGCGATGGTGGGGATATCGCGCGAGAACACCACGTGCAGACCGTCCCCGGTCACCTCCCATCCCATGACGCCGAGCGTGCCCGGCCACAGTGTGCTGGCCGAGGCCATGAGTTCGAGCGGCCGCCGAGCGCGCACGCCCGAGCCCGTCGCGCCCGCGCGAGCCCGTGCTCCCGTCACCACGACGGCTGCGGCCCCATCCGAGAACAGTGACGTGGCCACAAGATTGCGTTTGTCGCGATCGGCGTGGCGGAACGTGAGACTGCACAGCTCCACCGCGACCAGCAGCACGACCGCTCCCGGATCCGCCAGGGCAAGGTCGCGAGCGCGCGACAATCCGGCCGCGCCACCCGCGCAGCCAAGGCCCCAGATCGGCGTACGCCGGCATCCGGGCCTGCAGCCCAGGGCCAGCGACAGCCGTGCGTCGAGGCTTGGCGTGGCGAGGCCCGTGGTCGAGACGAACACGATGTGATCCACGGCGGCCGGTTCGAGCCCGGCCGCGGCGAGCGCGCGGGCCGCGGCATCCGCGCCCAGACGGAGTGCGTGTTCGACGTACAGCGCATTCTGCTCACGGAACGAGCGCGCTTCCGTGTACCACGTGAGCGGCATGCACAAGGAACGTGTCTCGATGCCCGAGTGATCGAAGACCTGGAGCAGCCTCGCCTGCCCTGCGGGACTGCCGGCGAAGAGCTGTTCCACGAATGCGCGGATGTCCGCCTGTGGCACGAGCGGCTCCGGCGCGGCCGTGGCCAGCGCGACCAGCCGCGGCAGGGAACCGGTCAAGGGGCCGCCACGGGTGGCCGTGACCGGTCGAGCGTGATGTCGTCCCAAGATGCGGGGTCGTCCAGCGACTCCAGGTGCGTCAGCACGGTGGCATTGGGGATGACTTCGCGGATGTCGGCCTCGATCCGCTCGAGCAGCTCGTGGCCGCGGTGCACCGTCCAGTCCCCCGGAACGAGCACGTGCATCGACACGAATCGTCGCGTGCCGGCCTGGCGCGAGCGCAGCGCGTGCACCTGCACCGGCGCGACCACATGCGGTTCGAGCGCACGCAGAAGTGCTTCCAGCTCGTTTGCGGGGAGCGCCGAATCCATGAGGCCGGTGATGGCGCGGCGCACGATGCCGAAGCCCGTGCGCAGGATGCTGGCGGAGACGAGCAGACCCACGACGGGGTCGAGCCACGGCCGGCCGGTCAGCCCGACGCCGAGCACGCCGGCGAACACGCCGACCGTGGTCCACACGTCGGTGTAGAGGTGATTGGCGTTGGCCTCGAGCGTGGGCGAGCCATGGCGCCGGCCCGCCCGCATCAACACGATGGCCACGATCAGGTTGATCGCCGCGGCGACACCCGAGAGCGTGAGGCCCACCGCCACCTGCTCGAGCGGCCGGGGCACGAACAGCCGCTGCACCGCCGTGGCCGCGATGCCGAGCGCCCCGAACAGGATGAGCGCACCCTCGCCCCCGCTCGAGAAGTACTCCGCCTTGCCATGCCCGTAGGGGTGCTCCTCGTCGGCCGGTCTCGCGGCCACCGTCAGCATGAGGATCGCGAGCCCC
>CAZADU010000225.1:0-2629 GCA_964483945.1 uncultured bacterium | reverse complement strand
GAACCCGCTCAGTGCCCGGTCCCCGCTCGCGAGCGCTCGCGGCGCTCCTTCACCACACGGATGGACTCGCCGGAGTGGTTCGAGTGCGTCACCAGCGCGAGTTTGCGCTCGTCGTCGAACTCGGGGTCGTGCTCGTCGCGGTGGCAGTTCTGGCAGGTGAGTGGCGAGAGCTGCTGAAGCCAACCCTCGCGATGCTGTGTGCCTACGCCGTGGCAGTTCTCGCATTGGACGTTCATGAGGCCCGGCGTGAGCCCCGCGGTTCGGAAACCGCCCGGCTCGCGAAATCCCACGACGTGGCAGGTGATGCACTCGGGCGTGGCATCCTTCTTCTCCCGCACGAGCGTGTCCCACGCAAGCGAGTGGGCGGTGGTTCGCCATTGCGCGGCCTGCGGCTCGTGGCAGCGTTCGCAAACGGCCACACCGACGAAATGATCGACCGGGTCCGCGTCCTGGTCGTCGCCGCCGCGCAGGGTGAGCATCTCCTTGCGCATGCGCTCGTTGAACGCGTCTTCGAAGGCCTTGACGCGCGCCAGCATCGCCGGCTGCTCGCGCACCTCGGGGCCCAGCGCACGCACCTCGACGTCGCCGCCATCGGGACGGCCGGCTGCATCCAGCGCCACGTGGATCACGCTGAGATGCTGACCGAGTTCGCCCGCGTAGCCGAGCATGGCATCCCCGACACGGCGCCCGCGCTCGAGGATGGGCACGTCGTGGCCCAGGACCACCGCATGGATCCCGGGTACCGCCGAGGCGAGATCCTCACCGCCCACCTTACCGAGCTGCGAGAGCAGCACGATGACCTGCGCGCCCTGCGAGCGGAGCGCGGCCACCGCCTCGTGCGCCGCGTTCTCGGGATCGGTCACGGTCACCGAGTCGCGCGCGGGGCCGAGGTTCCAGCGTTCGCCGATCAGCGCAAACAGGCCGACCTTCACCCCGCGAACGGTGACGAGTCGTGTTGCGGGGAACAGGCGCTTGCCGCTGGTGCGATCCACGAGGTTCGCGCACAGCACGGGCAGCTTGGTCTCGCGCACGAGTTGCTGCAGGAACTGCACGCCGTGCCGCAGGTCGCGCGGTCCCACGCCCACGGCGCCGGGGTCCAGGTCGCGCAGTGAGCGGAACATGAACTCGGCGAGGTCGGCGCGCCCGTCCTGA
This sequence comes from uncultured bacterium, assembly GCA_964483945.1. Classification (GTDB taxonomy): domain Bacteria; phylum Eisenbacteria; class RBG-16-71-46; order RBG-16-71-46; family RBG-16-71-46; genus JAIOPA01. The sequence goes on along the minus strand of CAZADU010000225.1, from coordinate 1,477 downwards.
TCCGGGAACGCCCCGCCGGCATCGACGTAGAGGAATGCGGCCCCGGCAGAACGCAGGCTGTCGAGCACCATGGCCGAGCGCGCGAATCCGCCCTTGGGGGTGTGGCAACCACACGGACTGGTGCGGCCCTTGAGGTCGGTGGTGCCCAGCAGCAGTAGCTCGCCGGGTGTACGGCTCGCGGGCGTCGCCGCGCCGGAAGGAGGCGAACCCCCGAGCAGCAGCAGTGGCAGGGCGAGGAGCAGGATGTGCGCGTGCCGCCGTGACTTCCGCTTCATGGCTCTCCGGACCGGGATGGCTCGCCGAGTGGGCCTGCGCCCACCGCGCGACGCGGGTGGCGGGGTGCGGCCGCGACGCTCGCGTACAAGCACAGATTGTCAGGCACCCGGCCGCTGTCTGACAAGCCGGAGGCAGGTCCGTCGCCGACATTGGGCGATCCCGCGAGAGTTCGGATGGCCGCGGCGGGAGACGTGCGCGGCAAGACTAGGGGAATCAGCCCTGGCGCTTCTCGACCCGCGCCCACGCGTCCTTGAGCGTCACCGTGCGCAGGAACACAGGGGATCCCGGGCTGGAATCGCGGCCATCGAGGACGAAGTAGCCCATGCGCTCGAACTGCACCGCTTGGCCAGGAGTGACGGCGCCCAGGGCCGGTTCCAGCTTGCAGCCCGGGCGGACCTCGAGCGAGGCTGGGTTGAGGCCGGAGGTGAATTCGGTGCCCTCGGGCACATCGTCGGGGTCCTCGGCGTGGAACAGGACCTCGTATAGGCGCACCTCGGCCTCAATGGCGTGCCGGGCCGAGACCCAGTGGAGCGTGGCCTTCACCTTGCGGCCATCCGACGAGTTGCCTCCCCGGGTCGCGGGGTCATACGTGGCGCGCACCTCGGTGACCTCGCCGGTCGCCGGGTCCTTCACCACGCTCGTGCAACGGATGAAGTAGGCCCCACGCAGCCGAACTTCGGTGCCGGGCGAGAGGCGGAAGTACTTGGGCGGTGGCACTTCGCGGAAGTCCTCCTGCTCGATCCACAACTCACGCGAGAACGCGACCCGGCGCGTGCCGGCCGAGTCGTCCTCGGGGTTGTTCGCCAGCTCGAACTCCTCGACCTGCGCTTCGGGGTAGTTCTCGATCACGACCTTGAGCGGCTGCAGCACCGCCATGCGGCGCAGCGAGCTGCGGTTGAGTTCCTCGCGAACGCAATGCTCGAGCAGTGCCAGTTCCACGCGGTTCTCGCGCCGTGCCACCCCAATGCGGTCGGCGAAGTCGCGCAGCGCGGCTGCCGGGTAGCCGCGGCGGCGCATGGCCGCGAGCGTGGGCATGCGCGGGTCGTCCCAGCCCGTCACGTGACCCTCCGTGACCAGTCGCAACAGACGGCGCTTGCTCATCAGCGTATGCGTGATGTTCAGCCGTGCGAACTCGTACTGGTGCGGCAGCGGCCGGGGCAGGTCGAGTGACTCCAGTAGCCAGTCGTACAGCGGGCGGTGG
>CAZADU010000224.1:0-2891 GCA_964483945.1 uncultured bacterium | reverse complement strand
GGCGCTCTCGGCCACAAACTCCAGCGTGCACAGCTCGTCGAGGGCCGCCCGGTCGATCTTCTTGGGCCAACGCCAGTCGAAGTCGCACAGCGGCTTGAAGGAGCCGAGGCGCGCAAAGCGCAGGCGGCGCTCCAAGGAGCGACGCTGGCGTTCGGTCTGTTCATACGAGATGACGCCGGCGAGCCAATCGAGCTGACGCACCTCCTCCCAGTTGGCGAGCAGGCCAAACAGGCCAAGCCGGCGCAGAGCGGCGCGGCGAGTATCGTCCTCAGGGGTTGTGGGTGTCGTCATCGTCGTCCTCCGTGTGGATCTGGTCGTAGGTGGATAAGTCGTGGGGCTGCACGACGACGTCGCGCACGCGTGGGTCTGCGGGCAGCGCCACGGCAAGCGGCGGCGGGAGCTCTTGTGCGTAACGGCGTTGCTCGAGGAACTGGCGCACGGCGGCCAGATGCGGAGCACCACCGAGCAGGGCCGCGCCCAGGGCCTGATTGAGGGCGGTGGCATCGTAGAGGTCCAGGAGATGAGTGAGGCCGGAGGTGAGGCTGCCCAAGTTGGCCGAGCGTGCGGCGGCCGCCACAAAGAACGCCTCGGCGTGAGGGCAGGCGTGATGCACGCGGTCCAGCCCGCGGTGGTGGCGGGCGGCCCGCTTCCAGGCGACCAGAGCGGCGACGTGCTCGGGGATCTCGACCTGCGCGCCTTTGTCCCAGCTCCGCGGGTGGGTGGCAATCACGGTGCTGCCGTCGACCACGCGCACGCACTCGAGGGTGGCGTGCACCACCACGGCGCGGCGCACGGAGGTGTGTGGCACCGAGTAGTCGTTCAGGTCGAAGCGCACATACGGCGTGCGCGGCACCGTGGTCGCTTCGCGGTCCTCACAGGGGAAGGGATTGTCGGGCAGCCCGAGCAGGCGCTCACGTTCGTCGGCAAACACCTCGCGCACGCGCCGCGTGCGGTCTTCGGGACACAGACGCTCGGCGGCGATGCCCGCGCACCACGCCGTGGCTTGGGCATTGAGGTCGTCGAGATCAGCAAACGGGCGGGCGGCAAAGAAGCTGTCGCGAATATAGCGAATGGCTCGTTCGACCCGGCCTTTCTCATTGCCCCTGGCCACCGCCACCGGGCGCGGCTCGAAGCGGTAGGGGGCGGCGAGCTCCAGCAGCGTGGGGTGGAAGTGCATGGCCTGCCCGACCCGTTCGAGCACGGCGCTCTTCAGATTGTCGTAGAGCAGCACTCTGGGGATCCCGCCAAAGCTGGCGAAGGCGCCGACGTGCCCGCGCAGGAAGTTGGCCATGGCGTTGCCGAAGAAGAACTGCAGAAAGATCTGGCGCGAGTAGCTCAGCACCATCACGAAGCCCCACAGCGCGCGCTCGGCGCGGCCGCTGCGCCGCTTGCCGAAGTACCCCCAGTCAACCTGTGCCTGCTCGGCTGGGAGAGTCCGCAAGCGCAGATAGGCTTCGGCCGCCGGCGCCGGCCGATAGCGTGCCACGACGTGGCGGAAGTGATCGGGGCCGCCCGTGTAGCCGCGCTCGCGCACCATGGCGTACAGGCGACTGGCGCGCAGGGTGGGATACTTCTCCAGCGTCTGCTCGATCAGCGGCACGAACGGATCGACCAGCGAGGGCCGCGTCGCGTTGCCCCCCGGCGTCTGCCCCGCCTGGGCCAGCACGCGGCGCACCGTGTCGTGGTGCACCCCGAGCTGGCGCGCCAGGGTGCCCGGCTTCCACTTCTCGGCGTGATACAGACGCAGGATCTCGGCGGCGCGTGCGGGGGTGATCATGCGCCACCCCCCGCGATCCGGCGCTCACCGCTGCCACCGCTGCAGCCGAGCCAACCGCGTCGGTGCCGCTCCACACCACGCGCAGCACCGCACGCCACCGGGGTGCTCGCCGCGCTGCGGCTGCCGGCAGGGGCGGGCGGGCGCCGCCGTGCCGCCGCTGGGTGCTTGATCTGGTACATCCATTGCCATTGTTTGTGCATTGTCGTCGACCTCCTTGTGGCTACCAACGTTCGCACTCCCCCCGGCCGGTGGGAATCGGTGATGCGTCACTTTCTCACGCCGCCGCTCACGCCAGCGACTCTGCCGCCGGGCATGACACCGCCGACCCTTAGGCGTCTGCTGGTAGCGCCGGCCTGCCACACGCGTACATTCGCGCCGCGCCTGGCCAGCACACGGGTCGGGACAATACAGCTGACCGTGATCGCAGCGCCGGCACACCCGCAGGTGCTGGTGACACCGGGCGCAACTCAACAGTCGGTCGCTGGTGACGACGATCGCAATCCCTCCAGCTCCCAAAAGGCTGGACAGGGCCTGTCGATCGCGTCATTGTCCCCACGGGACACGCGCTATCGACGATCGGCGCAGACCTCCCGAAGGCTCGAGGCGGCTACCTCGGGCCTTCACCTTTTTCAGAGCCCCGCACTCCTATCGCGCCGGTGCCGTGCAGGACACCGCGCCGCGCATGTGCCCCACGCCCGCCGATGCCGCGGCCGGAAGTAGAGAGAAGAAATCGAATCAGATCTACGAAGGAGATGGTTCGGAACTCAGACGAAACCCTGGTGAACGATTCCGGCTCCGTCCGTACGCTCTTCGCCAGATTCGCACGCTTCCTGTGAGCCGTTCACAGCCCCTTCCAATGGCGAGGACGGGTAGCCGCAAAGATGCGCAAGAGACGCAAAGAATGCAATAGGTTGGTGTGCGACGTCATGCACCTCTACAACGCTGTCAGGAACTTTGCGTGTTTTGCGCCTTTTCGCGGCTAAAGATGGGTAACCTGAGTGGTGACTCATCCGCTCGCCATATCGATGTCGCGTTCCCGTCATCTGCGTCGCCTTAGCTCGGACCATTCGGCACTACGAGTTTGTGAATAAATCGACCTCCGGCCTCGGACCTC
>CAZADU010000223.1:0-4237 GCA_964483945.1 uncultured bacterium | reverse complement strand
GCGCAGCGGTTCGGGCGCGGGCCCGAGGCAGAACGTGCGCGTCATGTCGGTGTGATACCCGCCGCCCGCCTCGCCGGGGAAGATGTCCACCAATATCGGTTCGCCAGCACGGATCGCGTCGGCATCGTTGCCGCGGTTGTGCGGCACGCCCGCATCGCGGCCCTGTGCCACGATGCTCTCGCCGTCCTCGCCCAGCCCGAACTCGGCGAACGTGCGGTGCAGCAGCCGGCGCAGGTGGCCGAGCGTGGCGCGCTCGCCGCCAGCGGTCACGAACCCGTCGCCGTTGCGACGCAGTGAGGCGAGTTCATCGCGCACGCGCTTCATCGCCTCGACCGCACCGCGGGAGCAATGGCGGATCTTCTCGAGTTCGTCCTCGCTCTTGGTCATGCACGCTTCGCTGAGGACATCGGGCTGCCCCGCGTCCACCTCGATCGCCGGCGCGATCCGGCGCACGTGATCGAGGATCTGCCAGCCGTAACCGAGGGGAGCCTCGCCTGCGAACGCCACGCGTCCGGTCAGGCCCAGTTCGCCCGCGACCTCGGTCATGAGTTCGGCGAGTGCCAGCACCTGCGAGTCGGCCGACTTCACCCGCTGCAGGAATCCGCGCTGGGCGTACGAAGATGTGCCACAGCCCACGGCGGCCGCCTGGTCGCGCTCCATGGGGTCGTGCACGAGGTGGGCGCGGCCGTCCGCGGTGCGCACGTAGAAGCCATGATGGATCTTCTGGCCGGTGGCGAAGTAGAACGCGGGGCTGTAACGGTCGAGCGCCAGCACGACAAGTCCGGCGAGTCCACGCTGCAGCATGAGCTGGTCGAGATCGGAACGCATGCGGTGTGACTCCTTAGGTGGGCCGGCGCCGCGTCAGCAGCGCCATGCCGATGAAGCCGTAGACGAATCCGGCGATATGCGCCCACCAGGCCACACCACCAGTGCCGCTGCCGAACGACAGTGTGCCCGCGATGAACTGGATCAGGAACCACACGCCGAGCAGTACCAAGGCTGGCACGGCGATGACCTGGAAGAAGAAGAACACGGGGATCAGCGTGAGTACGCGCGCGCGCGGGAACGCCTGTGCGTAGCCACCGAGCACGGCGGCGATCGCACCGCTCGCGCCCACGGTGGGGAGCGCCGAGCCAGGCAGTAACGCCGCGTGCACCAGCGCGGCCACGGCGCCGCCGCCGATGTAGAACCCCGCGTAGCGCGCCGAGCCCATGCGATCTTCCACGTTATCGCCGAAGATCCACAGGTACCACATGTTTCCGATCAGGTGCATCCACCCGCCGTGCAGGAACATGGACGTGAACACCGTGGCGACCTCGACGGGGAGCGACGTGTCGCCCGCGAGCGACGCCATGAGCCGTCCGGGCACCACGCCCCAGTCGCGGAGGAACTCGGGCAGCGCCTCACCCATGGAGAGTTCAAGCATCCATACGATGACGTTTGCGATGATGAACACCCGCGTGACCACGGGGACCCTTTGCGCAGGATTGTCATCGCGGAGCGGAATCATCGGGGCGTCTCGTGGCTTCCATGGAGGTGGATGGGCGGGGTGCGCGGCGTTGACGGCGCCCGCGGGGGTGCCTATTCTGCCCGCCCCGCCGTGAAACCGCGAGCAACCCGCCACGGGTCGCTGCATCCAATCAGCCGATTCCAGCGGCCCGCGCCGGCTCCGCACGGCGACCGACCTTACCGGGGCATCGTCCAGATGGCCCCGGCCCTACACTCGAATTCCCGGAGAGTCCCATGTCGAATGCCATTCCCGTGACAGATGCCAACTTTGACTCCGAGGTGCTCAAGGCCAGCACGCCCGTGCTCGTGGACTTCTGGGCGCCGTGGTGCGGCCCGTGCCGCGCCGTCGCGCCCACGGTCGAGGCGTTGGCCAACGAGTTTGGCGAGCGCTTGAAGGTGGTCAAGCTGAACACGGACGAGGAGCAGGAAGTGGTGATCAAGTATGGCGTGGGGTCGATCCCGACGTTGATGGTGTTCAAGAACGGCGAGATGGTCGAGCGCGTGATCGGCAACCGGCCGAAGGCTGAGCTGGCGGCGATGGTGTCGCGGCACGTCTGACGCTTCAGCTTAACTTCAGCGTCATCGGAGCCCCGTGGCGAACGCTCGCCGCGGGGCTTCGTCGGCTTGGAGCTATCGTCGGCGACTACTCACGGTCGACGCCAGATCGAGCGGCCCAACCGAGGCGCGTGGTCCAAGCAACTAGTTGACTTCGCCCAATGTGCAGCGGACCATCGGCGGTGCACAGCTCCCCCGAGTCGCCGCTCCCGTGGAGGAGTCGAGATGTTCGAAGTTTCGTGGGGTTCTTCACTGCCTCCGGTGGTGCGCGGCCTCGGGGACCGGGTGCGCGATGGCAGTCCACTCGCCACGGCCAGCACTGCGCCGGCGCCACGGTTGCTTGACCGGCTTCGAGAAGCCATCCGCGTGCGGCACTACAGTCGCCGGACCGAGAAGGCCTACGTCGGGTGGGTAAGACGCTTCGTTCTTTTCCACCACAAGCGCCACCCGCAGGAGATGGGAAAGGCCGAGGTCAGCGCGTTCCTCTCCCATCTCGCCACCGAGGGCCGGGTCAGCGCTTCCACGCAGAAACAGACGCTGAGCGCCCTGCTGTTCCTGTACGCGCAGGTGCTCAATCAGGAGATCGGCTGGCTCGACAAACTGGTACGAGCAAAACGCCCCGCCCGGGTACCCGTCGTATTGACTCGCGAAGAGGTGCGAGCGGTGCTCGCTCAGCTTGAGGGCACAGTGCTTCTCATGGCTTCGCTGCTTTACGGTGCCGGACTGCGGCTGCTCGAATGCTGCCGGCTTCGGGTGAAAGACGTCGATCTGGAGCGCGGCGAGATCGTGGTGCGCGACGGCAAGGGCGCCCGCGATCGGGTGACCATGCTTCCGGTGAGGCTCGTGCCCGCGCTTGCCGCGCAACTCGAGCGAGTGCGGGCCCAGCACGCCCGCGATCTGGCCGACGGAACCGGCAGCGTCGAGCTTCCTCTCGCGCTGGAACGCAAGTACCCACGGGCGTCCTACGAGATCGGCTGGCAGTGGGTGTTCCCGGCGACGCGGTTCTACACCGACCCCGCGAGCGGCCGGCGCCGGCGGCACCATCTGCACGAATCCGCGCTTCAACGCGCCATGCGAGGGGCCGTGCAGGGCGCTCGCATCTCGAAGCCCGCCAGTTGCCACACGCTTCGGCACTCTTTCGCGACACACCTGCTCGAGAATGGCTACGACATCCGGACGATCCAGGAGCTGCTCGGCCACCGCGACGTGAGCACCACCATGATCTACACACATGTCCTCAACCGCGGCGGACGTGGCGTGAGAAGTCCGTTGGACGGGAGCGTCAGGATGACGCGCCGCTCACGCACGCGCTATACAGCTACCGGCTCGCAGCGTATCTGCTTATCGTGCGAGAGCGAGCCGCGCAAGGCGTTGCAGCTGAGGCATGAAATCGCGATCTTGGCTTTGAGCGACCAGATTACGCGGGCGGGCATTTGCAGCAGATTCGACTACCCCGAACCGTCTACTACTTGTTGGACCGACAACTTCACGGGGTGACCATGCCATACAACAAGGCCTCGAAGCTGTGGCCGACTGCCGCGGAGAGCTTCTTCCGGGAGAAGAGCCTGAATCCTGTAAAACAGTCCGGTCCTCACTGTGTATCGACAGTGCTTGGCATCCTGACCGGGGCTGCCCCAGAGGCGTTCCAAGGACGCGTCAATACCCAAGACCCCGTTTCATGGTCCGAAGCGCTGAGTTCGTTCGGCATGAAACTGGCCTACTGCCCGACCGACGTCCGCAAGATGAAGTTCTATATTCCTGAGTTACTGGCGATGGACGATCTCTTCACCCTCAGCTATTTCACCCCCATCGACCCTCTGGCGATCCTCGCCGATCCCACGAGTGACGGGTGGGTGTGTGGGTCTCACATCGTTGTGTTTCATCGCACTGCAGTCCTAGACCCCGCGACGGGGCGGCGACTCGATCCAGGAGGGTTTCCAGGAGCTGAGTTGCACACGAAGCGGATTCTCCGCGTTGTTCCCGTGGAACACCCACGTGGGCTATGAGAGCGGTCCAACTACCGGTTCCAGCGGCCGGCGCTGCGCGCCGCCGCTGAACCGGAGAGTTAGACCATGTCGAACGAAACCAAGAGGCAATCATATGTTCTTTAGCAGGCGGTTCTTGATGGTATTCGCCTTTTCGCTGCTGGCATCGGGATGCAGACCTTCCGGTC
>CAZADU010000222.1:0-1518 GCA_964483945.1 uncultured bacterium | reverse complement strand
GTCAAGGCCGACGGCAAGCTCACGTTCGACAAGTTGGCCGACGTCTACCTGTCGGGGACCATGCACGACGAGGACCAGCCCGTGCACCTCATCGTCGCCGACACGAGCGTATGCGCGACCAAGTGCCGCGAAGAGTACGGTAATCCCTGCCAGCACTTCTGCCCCGCGAATGTCTACGAGATGGTGCCGGACCCCGCAATGGAGGGCGCACTCAAATTGCAGATCAACGCGTCCAACTGTGTGCACTGCAAGACGTGCGACATCGCGGATCCGTACCAGATCATCACGTGGACCACGCCCGAGGGCGGTGGCGGGCCAGCGTACAAGCGGCTGTGACCTAGGCCCGGGCGGACGTGGGCGGCAGGCAGGCCCTGAGTGACCGCCGCACGGACATCGCTGAAAACACGAAGGGCGCCCGTTCGGGCGCCCTTCTCAGTTCGTCGTGCCGGCCGCGGCTAGCGATACAGCGCCTTCAGCTGGCCCCACGTGGAGGGCTGCACTGCCGTGACCGTCTGGCAGGGGATGTCGCCGTTCTCCTCGGTGTTGAACTCCTCGAGGGTGTCGTTGAGGCCGCTCGTCGCACTCGGCTCGAGAAAGCCCGTGCCGATCGGCGGGATGATGCGCGTGCTGATGAGCGCATCGGCCACAGCAACCGCGTTCTGGACCAAGGCCGGCGCCTGCGCACCAGCGATCATATTGAGCTTGGCTGCCATGAGCTGGTGCGCCAGCGAGATCAGGCCATTGCCGGCCGCGGGCGTGTTCCAGATGGCCAGCAACTGGTTCTTCGTGTAGATGACGTTGCCGAGGCGCAGGTTGTTCACCGGCCAGGCACTCGGGTGTGTCTTCCAGTAGCCTTGGGAGCGGACGCACTCTTCGAGACCGTCATTGGGCTTGGTGCGACAGTTGTACGTGCTGCTGTAGGTGCTGGGCGAGATCAGGTGGGCCGGGTCTCCGGCCACCACGCCCGAGCCGCCGCCGGTCAGGCCGCCGTCGCCGTTGGCGCGCACGCGGACCACATACTCGGTGCCCACGGCCATCTCGGCCGAGTTCGTGGCGAGCACGCCAGTCTCATCGAAGACGTCGCCGATCTCGACCTTGGCAGTTTGGCCCGGCCCCAGCAGGAACGATGTCGTACCCTCTACGGTGTTGAGCGAGGGCGAGCCCAGGTAGATCGCGGACTGGATACGCGGATCGTTCGGATCTTCGGGCCAGCCGCCGATCTGATCGAAGATGGCGCGCGGCATCCACTCGATCGAGAACCCGTTCGGCGCACCACTTACACCCGCCGTCACGTTCAGGTGGATGATGGTGGTGGCCTCGGCGGCCAGATCTACCGCGGGCGAGTCGAGTTCAGCCTCGGCGGCGAATGCGGGCGTCGCCAGCATGAGGAAGGCAATGCTGGCGCGCATCACGTCACGAAGGGACCGCAGCATGTTAGCGGGGGGCTCCCAAGTCTTCGAGATGTCTGGCATGATGTGCTTCAGGCAGGTGTATCGCTGGGAGAGCCTGTGGCACGCG
>CAZADU010000221.1:0-2104 GCA_964483945.1 uncultured bacterium | reverse complement strand
CACGCTGAGCGCGGACTCGGGGAAGCCACTGCCCTGACCTGCCGCCGGCGACTTGCCCGGCGGCACTCCCCCGAGACGACAGCAGCCCCGGCGGTTCGCACCGCCGGGGCTGATTCAATTCGTGGCCGGCCTGCGGCCGCTGCTCGCCGTGTGACTACGGCCGGCGCGTCTTGCTCTTGGGGTCCACGACCGTGCTGCTCGCCACCAGCTTCTGCGCCTGCGGGAACAGCTCCAACGCCTTGGTGAGCTGGGTGTCGTCCTCGATGGCGATCTTGTAGCGCTCGAGCGAGCCCATCGCCTGCTGCGCGATCTCGGCACGCAACTGGTGCATCACGAACGGGCGCTCGGCCGTCCAAGTGGAGTCATCCATCTTGACGCCCTTGGTGACGATCGCACCCCGCAGCTTGGTCCACTGCGCTTCGTCGAGCTTGAACTTGTCGCGCGCCAGCGCTTCGGGCTTCCAGTCGGTGCGCTTGGTCACGATGTCGTTGGCGTAGTCGAAGAACACGCGCTTGGTGATCATGTCGATCTCCGGACGCGACAGGCGCGGCGAGTCGTGCACGACCACGTCGGGGTAGATGCCGCCGCCGCCGTACACCGTGCGCCCGGCCGTCGTCTTGAACTTGGGCCGTGTGGCCAACGTGGACTCCGACGGCACCTCCTCCTTGAACGCGTCCGCCTGGTAGTCGGTCTGGTCCTCGAACTTGGAGTAGTCGCGCTGGATGCCACGGCCGCTCGGCGTGTAGTAACGCGCCACGGTGAGCAGCAGCTTGCCTTCCGACAAGTTGACCTGGTTCTGCACGAGACCTTTGCCGAACGTGTTTAGTCCGGCGACCAGGCCGCGGTCCAAGTCCTGCACCGCGCCCGAGACGATCTCCGAGGCCGAGGCGCTGCCGTGGTCCACGAGCACGACGAGCGGACCGTCGGTCCACTTGTTGCGCCGGTCGGTCGAGTAGTAATCAGCGTTGGACGACTGGATGCGGCCGCGCGTGTAGACGAGCTTGCGCTCCTCGGTCACGAGCTGGTCGAGCACGTCCACGGCCTGGTTCAGCAGGCCGCCGGAGTTCGAGCGCAGGTCGACGAGCAGACTCTTCATGCCCTGGGCCTTGAGCGTGACGATGGCCTTCTCGAGCTCCTCGCCGGTCGTCTGTGCGAAGCGCACGATGCGCACGTAGCCCACGCCCGGACGGATCATGTAGGTGTACGGGATCGACTCGATGGGGATCTTGGCGCGCTCGATGCTGAAGTGCAGCAGTTCCTGCTCGCCAGGACGCTCGAGGTGCACCTCAACCATGGTGCCGGCGGGACCCTTGAGCAACTTGAACACGTCCTCGGTGACCAGGCCCTTCTTGAGCGGCTTGCCGTCCACCTGGACGATCTTGTCACCGGCGCGGATGCCGAGCCGGTACGCCGGGGTGCCCTCGATGGGTGACAGCACGACGATCTTGTTGTCCACGATGTCGAACTGCACGCCGATGCCGGAGTAGTCGCCGCGGAAGCTCTCGTACATGGCGGCCGCGCGCTGCTTGGGCAGGAAGCTGGTGTGCGGGTCGAGCGTCTTGAGCATGCCGTCGATCGCGCCCTTGATGAGCTTCTCGTTGTCGGGCTGCTCGACGTAGTTGTTCTGCACGGTGAACAGCACCTGCGAGAAAAGGTCGAGCTGGCTGCGCAGGTCGTCGGTGGCCGAAAGCGCGCGCGCGAAACCGAAGCCGAGCAGGAGCGACAACGCCATCGCGATGGCGAAGGGGCCGAGGGATTTCCGGCGGGGTGCATTCATCGGGTATCTACCCCCTCGTGAGGGATTCCGGCCGCGCAGGCAAACGCGACCGCAGGGACTGTAAGCGTTCGGCGGCGGCCTCCAGCGTCTCGCGTTTCCGTGCGAAATGGAAGCGCAGGCGCTGGGAGCCGGCCGAGGGATCGGAATAGAAACTGGAACCGGGCACGGCCGCAACTCCCACGTCCGCCACCAGCCAGCGGGCGAACGTCACGTCGTCGGCGAACCCGAAACTCGAGATATCGGTCATCACGTAGTAGGCACCCCGCGGCGCGAACGCGCGAAAGCCGGCCGCTTCCAGCACGGGTACCAGGAACTCGCGCCGCTCGC